>JADGFH010000028.1 GCA_016743925.1 Labilibaculum sp. | reverse complement strand
TTGATTTTTTTTGCTTCCGTTTTTTGTATTCAAGACAAAAAATGAAGTCGGGTTTGGGCGGATAGCCCAATACAAAAAATAAATAGGACAATATTGTTATAGAGTTTGTAATTGTTGCATAATCTAAATTTTTAAGATGCAGTTGATTTTGAATCAAAGCGTAAGTACAGAAACAATTAAATTATTGTGTTTGCGAATTAGTGAAATTGGTTTTAAGGGATATCCCGTGAAGGATGGACTTACCTTTAAAATAAATATTCCTAATGCGGACGAAGTGAAAATATCTCAACTTAAGTCTGTAGATGGAGTTAAAGATTTGGTTCATATTTCCACACCCTTTAAATTGGCTAGTCGGGAAGCAAAACAAACGGATACAATTGTTAATGTAGGAGACGTTGCAATTGGCGGTGAAAATCTTTGTGTGATTGCCGGTCCATGTGCTGTAGAGAGTAGGGAGCAGATTAGAAGTGTGGCTGAGAAACTTTCAGATATGGGTGTGAAAATTCTACGAGGCGGAGTTTATAAACCAAGAACGAGTCCTTATGCCTTTCAGGGCTTACGCGAAGAAGGACTAGAATATTTAGCTGATGTTAAAAAGCAGTATGGTCTAAAGATCATTACAGAGGTAATTGATACACATAGTTTAGGATATGCACAGGAAGTGGCTGATATTTTGCAAATAGGTGCTCGTAATATGCAAAATTTTGAGCTTCTTAAGGCTGTGGGAAAAACGAATAAGCCTGTAATGTTGAAAAGAGGAATGTCGGCAACAATTCATGATTTATTAATGAGCGCTGAGTACGTCATGTCGGAAGGAAATATGCAAGTAATACTTTGCGAACGTGGTATTCGAACATTTGAAACAGCAACCCGAAATACACTCGATTTGAATGCGATTCCCTTGTTGAAACAACTAAGCCATTTACCAGTTATAGTTGATCCTTCTCATGGAACCGGAATTCGTGAACTGGTAGAACCAATGGCATGTGCAGGTGTAGCTGCTGGTGCTCACGGTGTAATGGTTGAAGTCCATTGTGATCCTGAAAATGCCTTGTCTGATGGTATGCAATCCTTGCTGCCAAGTCAGTTTAATAATTTATACCAAAAAATAAATAGAATAGCTTCAGCTATAAAATAAAAGATTGCTTAATTTAAGTCAAATGTTTTATTATAAGTTGAAATTCGAAAACAATAGCGTCCTAAACGTTTTAGAGAATAGCTCTTACTATAATCATTTAGATCGTGTTATAGATCAATTTTTCTTTAAGGGGTATTATTTAGTTTTGGTGTTTAATTGGCATTAATATAAAGAGTTTTCGTTTTACCTTTAAGGTTTAGTAAGACTAGGAAGCTTAGTCCCGATAGCTATCCCTTAGGTTAGCATGGTCATGGTTAATACTACTGATATCGTATTTTAGTAGAAATTAACCAGTCAGCAGAAGTAAACTAGCGCTACTAACACTAAGCTGTTCACAAGAAAAAGATGAGATTCAGAAATCAAGGGAAGAGCTTATGTTGATGAATCAAAACTGGAATCGTGTAGCTATGATAACAAATCCTGTTCTTATGCTCCCAAAGCAGGATGGGAGTGGAGAATTTGTAGACGTTCAGATTTAATGGATTTGAAAAATCTGGATCCTTACAATAAAAAGATGGATGGTTATTTTACATTCAGTAAAAACGGAGTTTACTCTTTTACAGATGCTAATTCGCTTGATTTTAGTGAGGGAACCTGTATCCTCGACAGCGATACGATAAAGGCTACAAACAGCAAAGGTGAAGATCTAAATTATAAGATAATTAGCATTACCAACAACAGCTTAGTAATGGAACTATCAACGATCTTTTTTGGACAAGAAATAAGCATCAAAATCTCTTGTGATCTGAAATAAATCAGTGAGACTTTAATTTTGTGAAACAAAATTAATTAGCCGAACTGATCCTGAGCGAAGTCGAAGGATCTCATGGGTTATATTCCCCGCCCCTCAGGGCGAAATGATATATAATTCATTATGATGCCCCGTCCGCTTGCGGCTGGGAGCTTCATTGGGTAGATAAGATTTTCAGGAGATGAACTTGAACAACTATCAAACAGAAAGGAAGCATTGTAATTGGTATCCATATAGTTTGCTTTGAATGTATTTTGTTAGCCTGCCGCCAGGCGTCAGTACCACCAGTAGTGTTATGAAAATAAGTAATCTATAAATGTAAGAATACGACTATGGTGATGAATTCTTCTCAAAATCAACATGCTAAGGTGAAAAATTTCACAGAATTAATTTTGTTATGTTTTAAAAAAAAGTATTAACTTTCTAATGCAATCAGAATAAAGATAATAACAAAACCGACTTGACTATTTTCATACCAAAATGAAAACAAGCAGAATTATTATAAAAACGAAGCTATTAACTTACGGCCAAATTACGGCTACAGTAATCCTATTCACCTCTCTGGTGAGCTAAGGAATGCCTCCTTCTTTTCCTGATGCGCATTCCGAAAATTCCAAAAACAGCATGCTTTTTTCATGTCGAAGCGGATACTCTCCTTTTAGGAGAGAAAGCCATGCAATAGGCTACAATCCTCTATCCACAAACAAAGCAATTGTTCTTGACAAACAGATAAGAACAATTTAAGACCCGATAGATCTCTAAACAAGAAGCGATAAGTATTGAATAAAGCGGCGCATAGGCAGTGCTATGGCTAAATATTTTTCTGGTGATAGAACAGATGATGGAAGAAAGCAGCTCAAAAACGAATACAATAAACAGAAAATGGAAAGATAGGAGGGAGTGCTTGATGAAAACAAAGTGATAAAGTGCCAGATAAGGAGGAGTAGCCAAGTAAAAAGGCCTTAAGAGTTCTAAGTTAAGTGGGAGTCCATCCATGTTAAAAGGGCAAAGCAGAACAGGAACAAGATAGAGAGAGAGGTATCACCTTAATGCGGATAGGAATTAAACGAATCCCTTATCGGGACAAGCTAGTGAAGTAACGAAATAGACGAGTGGTAGAATCCGATAAGCTAGTGAAGTAACGAAATAGAGGAGTCATTTATTCCGATAAGCGATTCGATACACGAAAACGAAATATAAAAAACCAATATATTTTAATTTGAACTAAAAAAAATGCCAATGAAGGAACAGCCTGTCAGTTGACGATTTCAATTTCAACTGGATAAAACGAATGAGCTAAGTATATAGAAACGGATCTCAATCGTTATTCAAAAACGTTCTCAAAATGGGAAGGTTATTAATCCAAATGTTTAATTATGAATGTAAATCAAGAACGTGTTTTACGTCAAGCTCAAAATTTATTGCTTTTCAGATCGACATACAAAGAGAGCCTGGATTTAGATCCACTTGCTACCCAAATGTTCGATAGGGTACAAGTTATTTACGATAACATTTTGGCGCTCTCGGCCAAGCAAGATCGCTCTGGGAAAAGCCTGACTGATCAGAAGAACAATGCAATGAACACCGCAATTGATACTTGTGTAGATTGTGCTGATTTTATGAGCAGTTATGGTCATTTTCAAAATTTCGATCCCTTCGTAAAAATAGATAACTGTAAGAGAACTCAGTTGACTCATGCCCGCGAGGAAGAAGCCTTAATTCACATGCGAAAGCTTGTTGATGTGATGGATGATAGTCCTGTACAAACTACTGCTTCTGGCGTTGCCGATGAACTTAAGCAAAAGCTAATTACCGAAATCTTTAACGTTTCTAATCTGCTTGATGTTCCTAAGGAGTATAGAATTGTTCACAGAGATATTACTGCTAATATCGATACTTCTCTTACTGAATACAAGGGGATACTCAACGATTCGCTTAAAGCTTATATGCGCACCAAGTACCAGAAGAGTACGCCTACACTTTATATCGCTTTTATTAATGCCATAGAGTTAGATGCCATACCACAGCGCAAGCGTGTTATCGCCGGTAAATTTACCAATAAAGCAGGCGATCCAATTCGTTTGGTTCGTGTTTCTATCGATGGGCAAAAAGCCATATCGAGAGGTGGCGATAAGGGAGGTTACTTCATCCAAAACTTGCCTGCTGGTCAGCACAACTTAGTTTTTACGCGGAAAGCCTATCAGGTAGAAACACGTAATGTGCTAATTGTACCCGACGAAACCCTAATTCTCAACATCGAGTTTATACTTGAGAATATAGATGAACCCGAATTGGCTGAAGCCTAAACTTCACCCATTAGTAGAAGAATAAAAGCCACTGCAGATAATCTATAGTGGCTTTTCTTTTTGCCTAAAAAGTATCGAATAATAAACCTGCCGAAGCAAAGCCTAAGCTATTGCTCTCCTATACACTGTGCTGCCATCCTTTTTCCTCCTTTGTTAGGTAGAAGTACCCGATTTCGTTTTGAAGAGAGCTTCTTTCTGTCTTTTTTATGCTCAAAACAATTTAGAATTAATCTTTGAGTTTATCTTACAAAAAAAACATTGTAACTGTTAAATAATAATTAAATTTAAACTCCCCGTTATTAGGGGCAAGAGACACTAATGCTCATAAAGAGAGTTTTATTCTCCGTTTTGATGGCGAACATGAAATTATACCTCTTGCAACCTCAAACGCTTTCTAGATACAGTTTAGGACTGTAAATAATAGAATGTTAGAGGCTTATGGATGCGCCCCGGTGAGTGGTATAAAGTGCATTAAAAAGAACGAGCAATGCTAAAAGTTGATAATCATATAAAAAGTCATAGATTGACAATTTCCAAATTGCTAGAGGATAAAGTGATAATCTACCTTGATACAAAATATTGGTTGATTTTACGTGATCAGAATAATGAAACTGATCCTAAGAAAAGAATACTATTAGATAAAATATTTGAATTATCCGACTCTGGGAAATGCATTTTTCCAATAAGTGAAATATCATTTTGGGAATTCTTAAAACAAAATGATCTTGAAACCTTAAAAGCTACCACTGTTTTGGTAGATAGATTGTCGAAAGGTATTTCAATGATTAATATGGATGAGAGACGCGTTCTTGAATTTAAAAATTTCTTCTATTGCTTAACAGGGCGAGAAACGCATAATCTAAATAAACTTATTTGGACTAAACTCCCCCTGTTATTAGGATATGATTTCATTGCTAGACTAGAAACAGAAGATTTGCAAAGGTCTTTCTATGATTTTGTCACTAATGCCTCCTTATATGAAGTAATATCAACCTTGTATCCTGATGGGAAAATAGAAGAGCCATTTTCGTATAAAGATGACATAGATGCTTTAAATAAAGGAAAGTTCGAACATCTAGATGAGAATACATCATTTAAACAAATGTTTCTTTCTGAATTAAGTGGTTACCTTGAATTGTATCAGGATATCTTTAGGGATGAGGTTTATTTTGTGTTTTGTAAAGAGAACAACAAAGAGCCAATAGCTAAAGAAAAAGAATCTATTGAGAACTCCTATATGTACCTCATATATAATGGATTTAAGAGCGAGAGATTAACTGCAGAACTTCCTGTGTTTAGAATAATTCCTGAATTGTTTGCATCTGCTAGATGGAATAAAGAACGTAAATTTAGTGATGGAAATGACTTGATGGATTTTATGCATGCATCTTTTGCTTTGCCATATTGTGATTATTTCTTCACTGAAAAAGAATTGAAAACTATGATTGATCAAACCAAGCTTGATAAGTTATATGGATGTGTTGTTGAGAGTAAACCGAAATTGATACTAGAGAGATTAAAGGATTTAAAATAACGCCCTGTAACAATGGCTCATAAAGCATAGGCTTGTCGTAGGCGCAACACAAGCCTACGCTGCATAGCCGAGACGTTGTATGCAATGCGGGGATGCTATGTTAATAAATATTATTTTTTATGATTAAATTAATAACCTCAAATACCAAAAATGATATTTTGCATCTTTTAGAAAATGTGAAGAAATCGTTTTATATGGTTTGTCCATTTATTGGGATAAATACATCTAAAATGTTAGTGGATTTGATTAAAAAGAAAGATATAAAAGCCACTATAATTACAAGATTTTCAAGAAATGATTTCTTTTCTAATGCAAGTAGTATAGAAGGTCTGGAAATATTGAAAGGAGTAGGATGTGAATTAAAAGCGGTAAAAAGACTTCATACAAAATTGTATGTTTTTGACAATGATGCAATCATATTGGGATCATCTAATTTTACGGATGGAGGATTGATTTCAAACCTTGAATTGAATATTCTTATACAGGATGAAAGAAATATAATAAATCACGGAATCGCATATTTTAATGAGATCAATATCAGTATTGAAAAAGAGTATTTTATCACTAAAGAAATGATTCAGGAAGAAATAAATTACTTAAACTCTCTTGGAAATAATAAGAGACCTAAATTCCCAGAATCAACTGATTTTGGAAAAGAATTGATTTCCAAGAAAAAGAATGATATGATTGAAGAGTTGCTTTCATCTAAACCATCAGTTAGAATTACAAATACTAATGCATGGATTAAATTTGAAGGTTATTCAGATCATCGAAGAGCAAAAAACAATGTTTCATTAGATATTGTGTTAAATGAAGACGATTGTTATAGGACTCATTTCCCATCAAAGCCTACTGGTTATAAAAATGGAGATATGATTTTTATTGCAAGAAATAGTTGGGATAAGAATGGAAATAAAGCTCCTATGATTTATGGATATGGAATAACGCGCAAATTTGAAAGACAGAATGTGATGTCTCAAGAACAACAAGAAAAAAATGAGAATTTTAAAAGATGGCCGTACTTCGTTTACGTTGAGAAATTTAGATTTATTGACACAAAACTATTAGATGGTATTTCATTATTAGATATGTTGAAAGAAGTTGGTTATAATTCTTACCCTGGTTCAAGTAAAAGAAAAAGTTCTTTTGAAGAATTAAAAAGGATTCATGGACAGAAAGATAAACTTAGAATTACAGATGATGCAAAAGAATATTTATTAATGCGTCTTAATAGAGTATTATAACAAATAAGCACTGCATACAATAAATAGAAGTCTAAGCGGTCGGCACGACCCAGCGATGAGTCCTATTTATTATAGTTGATGATACCTTATTCATACACTTATACCTCTAAATTAGCTGTGTAAGTGTATGTTTTAAGATTGATAAAAGAAATATAAATGTAATACACTTACACATACGTTACCTGTAATTACAAAGGATTGAACACTATGAATATGAAGAACGCAACTTTTGAGGAAATGAAAGGAGAATATCCCGAAATATTGTATAAATATCGAACGTGGGAAGATCCTTTTCACAAAAGAGTTATTACCCATAGAGCATTGTTCTATTCTGCACCTACAAGGTTTGATGATCCTAAAGATTGTAAATCAATGGTTAGATATGATTTGCTAACTCAACAGGAGAAAATCAAGTGGATTGAATTTAAACTTCGTCAAGACGAACCAGGCAAGTCAAGGAACTATTATAGATCTAGGTCAAGAGAATTATTTAAGACATCTGTTTTATCCAATGATAAGAAAACAATAGAATTTCAGGAAAACACATTTAAGGAATATGATACTCGCACGGGAGTGTTATGCCTAACAGGAAATCCGAACAATGATGAAATGTGGGAGAAATATAGTGATAATGCAAGGGGCTTTTGTATAGGCTATGATCCTCAAGTATTATTTAATCATTTGGGAGGTGGTGGAAAAGTTGAATATGTTGACGAATTACCTAAAATAATGCCAGAGCCAATTCATTCTCGTGATCTTCAAATGATATATCAACTTTTTTATAAAGAAAAGAAATGGTCTTTTGAGGAAGAGTACAGAACACATACGTTTAGACCAAGGGCGATGAGTAACGAGGATAGAACAATAATTGTACCTCCTGAAGCCTTTAAAGTATTGATTCTTGGAAAAGAAATGAGTGAAGAATTAAAAGATGATCTGAAAAATAATATTCCAAAAGAACTGCGAGGAATTAAAATTATAGAAAAGTAACAACAGGTAACAAAAGCTAAATTTCATGGGCGGTGATTAGCAGTTTGAAAGTTTAGTGCAATTAACAAACACCAGCAAGCCAATTAAATTGGATTGTTCAAAAATATAAGCAAATTTAATCGGCTTGCTTCCGCGCGGCTTGAAAGGTTAATTCTTTTGAATCGCCCACGCAACTTAGCAAGACCGTCAGACTGTCTAAAAAGTAAAACTTTACAGTAATATATTTAGGTAGTTGTATATGAAAATGAAACATTATATATCCATCTGGTTGTTAATTATTTTTTTTAGTTGCCAAAATTCATCGAAACAACGAGTGGATTATCTTGCCTATAAAATTGGTGAGAAAATTGACACACTTTGGAATGTATTAAGAGAAGATGAAGAATCTAAATTTAGATATTCTCAGCATCAACTGGATTCAAACCTAACTTGTAGGACAATTGCGGATACAATATGGTCAATAAGCAAAATACGTATAGAACAAACTGAAGCAAAAAAATTAACTAGTAAGTTCAATTCATCACTAAAAATAATCGCTGATTGTATTTATGTTTCAAAAGTTGCAGGAATATGGGATTGCTATCAATACAACTGGAAAGATTCAATAAATGGAGATGATATTAATCTTTGGAAATGCAAGGTGAATAAAAAAACGAATTTTGGATTGTGGGAGCTAGAAATTTACAACGATAGATTATTGGATATCTTAAACTCTAATCATGATCCCTTTTATTCTTTAAGACCACCAATGCATAAGGAATAATACAATTAACTAACTTTAGAGGTTAATATGGCATAATAATTGTTGTGTGTCAGGAGGGGTTATGTTAATTTTACATAGTGAAATTTCAAAAAAAAAGAATTTGAATATAGGTTTCTAAACTTGCTCTCACTTTATCAGTAAAAGGGAACGTGTTTTTAACAATGTCCGAAACCATTTAGTTAAATAAAAAGTAATATTTAAGAATGAAATACAATCTCATTTTATTACATTTGTAAGCCTGTACAATAATTAATTAAGATGCCTATTTATCTGTTGCAGAAATTGGTATGTTACGAAATGATGATAAATAAGTATCATGAATAAAAAAGGATTAGTAAAGAGTATTGTTGTTCTACTGTTTGTAATGTTGAACATTGGGCGAAGTGATGCTCAGCAAAGAATAAAAGTGGCTTGCATAGGAAATAGCATTACTTATGGAAGTACAATAAATGATCGTGTAAAAGATAGTTATCCTTCCGTTTTAGCAAATATGCTAGGGAAAGCTTACGAAGTTCGTAATTATGGCAATCCAGGAAGAACATTATTAAAAAAAGGGGATTATCCCTATTGGAATGAACCCACATTAGAGTGTGCTAAATCTTTCTTGCCTAATATTGTATTGATCAAATTAGGAACTAATGATACTAAAGCCCACAATTGGAAATTTAATGCTGATTTTAAAACACAATTGATTGAACTAGTAGATCAGTTTACTTTATTACCATCAAAACCTAAAGTTTATTTGTGCCTACCTGTTCCTGCTTTTATGGGAACAAATACAAAAAGCATTAACGATTCTATAATTGTTAATGGAGTTATGCCAGTACTTCAGCAAGTTGCTAAATTAAAACAACTTCCAATCATCGATTTCTATCGTCCTTTTGAAGGGATGAAGAATTTGTTTCCTGATCTTATTCACCCGAATAAAATTGGTGCAGCTAAAATGGCTGCTATAATTTGCAAGGAACTTACAGGTAAAAGAGTTATTTACAAAGCAAAAGAGTATGCAGGAATAGAATCAAAATGGCATGGATTTAAACGCTTCAATTTTCAGTTTTATCCAAATTATTCCGGGTATAAAAGGAGTGAATCCATTGGAGATTTTCAGGAAGATTATAAGGGTATACCTGCTCGGATAGTTTTACCGAAGAAAGCACTTCCAGGTAAACCATGGGTATGGCGTGCGCGATTTCCCGATTGGCATTTTCAGATGGATAGTATTCTATTGTCTGAAGGTTATCACATTGCCTATATAAATACCGATAATCAATTTGGAAGCCCTCGGGCATTAGATATATGGGATACATTTTACAGTTATTTGGTTGAACAGCATGGCTTGTCCCAAAAAGTTTCTCTGGAAGGAGTTAGTCGAGGAGGACTGTTTGTTTATGGATGGGCCAAAAGAAATCCTGAAAAAATAAATTGTATTTATACTGAAGCTCCCGTGTGTAATTTTACCAGTTGGCCAGGAGGTTTTGGAAAAGGAAAAGGGAGTAAGCACGATTGGGAAAAATTGAAGAAAGAATATGGTTTTAAATCTGATGAACAAGCTCTAAAATGGAAAAATAATCCAATGGATTCTTTAGGAAATCTTGCCAAGGCAAAGGTGCCTATTCTTCATATGATTGGTCTCGCAGATCAAGTTGTACCTCCAACTGAAAACACAAATATATTAGTGCAAAACTATCTGCGTTTGGGAGGCCCTGCAACAATTATTCCATGTACTGCGGGAGAACAAAAACTAAAGGGGCATCATTTTACAATTGAATCACCTCGTTTGGGAGCAGATTTTATCAAGTACAACACGATGATTCCTGATCAGCAATTAGAGACTAAGAAATATCACAATTTAAGAGGTGGTATCCGTAATAGTTTAATCAAATTTCAGCGGAACAAAAAAGGACGTGTTGCTTTTCTTGGTGGATCTATTACCTACAATGGAGGATGGCGAGATAGTGTTTGCATGTATCTGGTTAATCGTTTTCCGGATACCGAATTTGAATTTATTGCAGCGGGAATTCCTTCAATGGGAACTACACCTGCCGCATTCAGGCTAATGCGCGACGTTTTATTCAAGGGAAATGTGGACTTATTGTTCGAAGAGGCAGCAGTAAATGATTCCGGCAATGGGCGAACAGCAATTGAGCAAAGGCGTGCGATGGAGGGAATTGTTCGTCATTTAAGAGAGAATGATCCTACTACCGATATTGTTATGATGCATTTCGTTGATCCTCAGAAGATGAAATCTTACAGAGCAGGTAATACTCCAGATGTAATTATAAATCACGAATTAGTAGCTGAGCAATATGATATTCCAAGTATAAATCTGGCTAAAGAAGTAACGGATCGTATTGATGCTGGTGAGTTTTCATGGGAAAATGATTTTAAAAATTTACATCCTTCCGCCTTTGGTCAGCATATCTATTATCGTTCCATGAAGGATTTGTTAGATAATGCATGGTATGGAATGGTTGCAGAAGATGACAAAATCACCAGCTATGGCAAGTCCAATCCGCTTGATAATGATAACTATGATGGTGGGGAACTTGTAGATATTTATCATGCCATACTTGGGAAAGGATGGAATATTCTTGAAAATTGGAAACCCATGGATGGGACAGGTACAAGAAAGAATTACGTTGATGTTCCAATGTTGGTAGGCAATAGTGCTGAAGGAGCAATTAAATTTCAGTTTGTTGGTAGCGCTGTTGGGATTGCTGTAGCGGCAGGAAAAGATGCAGGGATTATAGAGTATCGTATCGATAATGGTCCTTGGCAAAAGCAGGATTTATTTACCAAATGGAGCAAGCATTTGCATCTTCCATGGTATTACACATTATCCACAGGTTTAGAGAATAAAAAGCACACATTAAGAATCCGAATATCTGAAAATAAAAATAGTCTGAGTACAGGAACTGCATGTCGTATTCGATATTTTTATGTGAATAAATAAAATAATATGACAAGAATAGTAATTATTGTTTGCATTTTGGCTTCAAACTTTTTGGGTTTTGGACAAAATAAAGGAGATGATCTTAATTTGGGTGAAAAGCTTCAGCCAATAAGTCAAGAGAATATTTTCCATAGTAAGGAGTATTACAATTGGGGTGGATCTATAATTAAAGGAGAACAGGGCGAATATCACCTGTTCTATTCCAGATGGGAACGAAAGCATACTTTTTACGGTTGGCTAACCCATTCGGAGATTGCACACGCTGTTTCTGAATCGCCATCGGGGCCATGGAAGTACAAAGAAACAGTGCTAAAAGGAAGGGATATTCCTCATTGGGATGCAATTACAGCTCATAATCCTAAAATTAAATTCTTTGATGGGAAATATTATCTATATTATATCTCTACCAATTTGGGAGATGGGGATTGTACGGATGCAAAATTGGAAGAGACTTGTAATGTTGGAAATTCTCACCCTAATTGGAAGATATTGCGTTCTAACCAACGTTCAGGTATAGCTGTTTCTGAATCGATTAACGGACCTTGGAACAGAATGAATAAGCCATTACTAGAACCTTCGGGACCTATTTGTACACTAACAGTTAATCCTGCCATATCCAGAGGAAATGATGGGAAATACTACTTAATTGTGAAAGGAGACAAACCGAATGATTCAAATTTTGTTAGGAATCAGGCCATTGCCATATCACATTCACCCAAAGGACCTTTTGTGATCCAGGATAAACCAGTAATTGATAATCTGGATACAGAAGATGTATCGATGTGGTACGATAAGAGTAGAGGTATGTTTTATGCGATTTTTCATGCTCATACATTTATTGGATTAATGAAATCAAGTGATGGACTTACTTGGTCAAAAGCCAATTATTATAAAATAATGGATAAATTAATTAACAAAGAAGGCGGGGATAGGATTCATCCCGATAGAATGGAACGACCTTTTGTTTTTTATGAAAATGGTAAAGCCTCCGTTTTGTCGCTTGCAATTAAAAAAGGAATTGATTCGTATGGTGTTTTTATTCCACTAAAATAAATGATTAAGCTAGGAGTTGGGATGTAAATAGTCAGCTTTCTATTATCTTCTAATATAAAAAGGTAATCCCTTAAAAAGATTAGCCTAATATTGTCATGTTTATGATTGACAATATGGGCTGGCAACGGAAGCTCTGAATACATTACATTATATCCAATCTTCTCTAATTCTATCTGAATACATGAACTTCCATAGGTTTGTCTACTATCTTCAAATATTCTTTTAATCTCTTTTACAAAACTGTTTTTACTAAGTATTTCTTTTTAGTAAGTTGAACTAACTTCCATTAATAATCAGAATTTCGGCATACTTTTATTTGATTTCGCTCAAGTACACATATTGTTCTTTACAAGTGTTATTCTTTCGTGTTTAAATATTCTAAGGATTGTTGCCTAATATCAATAACACTTTGGCGAGTAAGTAGTTTATTTTATTTTTTTTATAGGCTCTTGAAATTCAGTTCTTGGTTGTTGTAAATGGTTTTTTCCACCAACACATATTTTTACAATTTACTACTCATAATTTCGTCCACAAATTTAGACTATACTCTATCGTTGGCAAAAACATCCTATTCTTGCATATTGTATAATTGAGATACAAAAACAAGGAAATTTCTACGAGTTTAATATTGTCAGTCATAAAATCCTTATTTACACGCGTTTATTTTGTTTGATAGAGTTTGCGACTCGATTTTAGCGTGATGTAATCATAAAAATTTTAATCAATTAAGAGTATTTGCTTTTAAGAATATTGGATAGTCATTCTATGTGTTTAAAAATCAAATAGTGACATTTATATGTCAAAAAGTGCATTTTGCATTAACTTATCATTTGCTTTCTTTAGTTATAGGTTTATGATTATTTCAACCAATCTATTTGTTGAGAAATATATTTCTTTTTCTGATATAGTAAAAGTGAACTTAGCATTCCTACAAAAATGATTTGAGATATGACCTACGCACTTTGAGAATATAAGAATGACAATAGCCAAAATGACAAAACCTTAATAAATTTAACTTAAAATTAAACAAAATGGCAAAAATTAAAATTCTATCAACATTAGTTTGTTTACTGTTTGTATTAATAGGCAGTAATGCAAATGCACAACGCAGAATTCAGAAAAAATTAATGGGCACATGGCAACTTTGCAATGCAGATAGCACCATTGCAGTCAATCTATATAAAAAAGGGGCATCTAGGTTCAAAACGTTCACAAAAGAATCAGTTATGGCATGCGATTTCACCAATGGTAAAAAGCAAATTGTTGGTGTATATTATGGAACATATGAGATGAGTAAAGGTCTATATTCTGAAACTATAAAATATACTAATGGTAGTTATAGAAATTTTTTAAACAATCATGGTATTTTTAGAATTGAAATAAAAAAAGATTTATTATTCAACAGGGGCGCTAATAATATGCTTAATGAAATATGGAAAAAGGTTAAGGATTAATTAATCAAATATTGATAAACAGAAAAGTACTTGCTATTTATTGATCAGACTGATAAATAAATTAACAATAGTATCAGTTAGAGTAGTATTGCTAGCCGTGCAATATACAAGCCGAGAATACAAACAAAAATCGCCATATTTATTACAATATGGCGATTGCTATATTATATAAGCGTTCGTACCCTGTTTTTCTTGTGATGAAATGATCAAAACACCAACGATCAAAGGTTTAAATTTTATAGGTTGTACTATTAATCATTGTGACTAATTGTCAAATAGTGCTAGATATTTGTCGTTAAGTACATTTAGTATTGATCTATCATTTCCCTCCTTTGTCTGTAGAAATAACAATAATTATTTAAGAATAATAAATTGCATTAATTTTAAATGGGTTTCAATATTTCTATTTGTTTAAAAATGCAAATATATAACATGACCTTTAATGTCAATCTGTATAAGCAATTCGGCAATTTGTCCATTGTTAAAATATGGTGGTAGGAGTATTTTTGTAATAAATTGTTAAAAACAAACTCGTATGAAACGAGCATGAAAAATTTAATTATTCATTTTTCACACTGTGTAATGATTAAATTTTCTTGAGAGTTCAATGCAATAACTGAATATTATAAACGCATGAAATACGCAATTATTTTCACTTTGTTTTTTTTATTGGGAACATTAATCTCATTTGGACAGGAATGTAGCAAGCCAAATATCATCGTGATATTATCTGACGATGCAGGTTATGCCGACTTTGGTTTTACAGGCTCTAAAGATTTCAAAACTCCACACATTGATAAACTTGCAAAACAAGGTATAGTTTTTTCAAATGCCTATGTTACGGCTTCGGTTTGCGGTCCATCGAGAGCCGGTTTGCTTACCGGACGATATCAACAACGCTTCGGTTTTATTCATAACAATGTATCAAGTTGTGTAAATAAAAAAGCAGGACTTTGGGGAGAAACCATGGGATTGCCTACCGATCAGCTTACGATGGCTAATTATTTAAAACCGCAAGGATACACCAGTATGATCATTGGGAAATGGCATCAAGGGCATGGTGAGGGTTTTCATCCGCTGGATCGTGGTTTCGATCGCTTTTATGGATTTTTAGGTGGGGCACGTACCTACTTTACCCCTAAAAATACAACGCCAGAAAATCAACTTTGGTCCGATCGTAAAAAAATCCCAGAACCAGGAGGATATTTAACAGATCATTTGGGAGATCAAGCTTGTAAATTTGTAGAAGATAATAAGGAAAATCCATTCTTTTTATACCTTTCTTTTAATGCAGTTCATTCACCTTTCGAAGCAAAAGGAGAGGACGAAAAACTATACCCACAAATAAAAGGCGGTAGACAAAAATTGGCTGCCATGACAACTTCTATGGATAATGCCATTGGTAAAGTGCTTTCAAAAGTAAAGGCACTGGGGCTTGACGAAAATACCCTAATTATATTTACCAATGATAATGGGGGTACAACCTATTATTACAGCGATAATTCCCCATTTAGCGGATCAAAGGCTACTAATTTAGAAGGAGGTAATCGTGTTCCGTTTATTATGAAATGGAAAGACCACTTGAAACCCAATAGGACCTTTAATTATCCAATTTCAACAATGGATATCCTACCCACTTCGTTAGCACTTTCTGGCAATTTATCGAAGCAAAATAATTTTGATGGCGTTAATCTATTGCCTTATTTACTAGGTAATAAGGATGAGCGTCCGCACGAAACGCTATATTGGATGGTAGATGGCCCTTTTGCTGCTATCAGAGATAAAGATTGGAAGTTAATTATGATGCCCGATCGTTTGCCAGAGCTATATAATCTTGCCGTTGACCCTTCTGAAAAAAATAACCTTGTTTTAGATGAGAAAGAAATAGCTGAAAAAATGATCGCAAAGCTATATAAATGGCAAAACCAAATGCAACCTGCCCGATGGCAATTGTATAAGAAATACGAAAAATCAGCTATCGAACGATTTGATAATTATCGAAAATAAAGAATTCTGCTCATATTTTTTGGATACAATCATTGTATTGAAAATAACAATAAATATACTTTATGAAACACTTTGGATATTCAATTTTATGGATTACCATTTTAACGCTTTTACCTTGCAAAATATTTGCGAAAGGGATATCCGTTAAGCGTATTACTTGTCAGGAAACGGAAAATCCATTAGGACTGCATGAAATGAGTCCTAGGTTAGCATGGAAATTGACTTCAAATGAGGAGTGTCAATTTCAAACTGCCTATAGGATATTGGTTTCTAGTTCAAAAAAAAATCTTAATAATAATATTGGAGACATATGGGACACAAAGAAAGTGTCAAGTAGTGCATCCATACAAATACCATATCAAGGAACAAAAATGATTTCTCAACATAAATATTACTGGAAAGTAATGGCTTGGGATAAAAATGATCTTGCATCTTCTTGGAGTAAAGCGGGCTTTTGGTCAATGGGCTTATTGAATCAAACTGATTGGAAAGCAAAATGGATTGGGTTAGATAAAGCGATGGAGAATGACAAACCTAATATTGAAAAACGTCATTTATCAGCCAGATATTTAAGGAAGGAATTTATCAATGATAATAAAATAAAAAGAGCAACGGCTTATATATGTGGGCAAGGTTTTTTTGAAGTGTATATAAATGGAAGCAAAATTGGAGATCAGGTATTAGCACCTGCTCTTTCTACATACAATAAACGATCATATTACTTAACACTTGATGTTACTGAAAATGTAAAAAAAGGAAATAATGCTATTGGTGTGATATTAGGTAGTGGACGTTTTTTCGCACCTCGTAAAAAAGAACCTACTTTAACTAAAGATTATGGTTTTCCAAAAGTAATTGCTCAAGTTGAGTTAGAATTTGAAAATGGTGCAAAAAAAACAATTATAAGTGATACCGATTGGAAAGTTACCGCAAATGGACCTATTATCAGTAATAACGAATATGATGGTGAGAAATATGATGCTACGAAAGAAATAAATGGTTGGGATGAATTTGGTTATAATGATTCTGATTGGATGGTGGCTAAACAAGTTGATCCTGCAAGTCTTTTTTTAGATTCATACATTGGGCAACCGATAAAAGTTACTGAAACAATCGAGCCAAAATCAGTTAAAGAAATAGCTCCTGGAAAGTTTATTTTTGATATGGGTCAAAATATAGCTGGGTGGTGTCGATTGAAAGTAAAAGGCCCCAAAAATACGGAGGTAAAATTAAGATTTGCAGAAATTCTTAAAAACGATGGTACACTTTATACAGCAAATCTTCGCAGTGCAGCTGCCACGGATACTTATATTTTAAAAGGAAGTGGGACTGAAGTTTATGAACCTCGCTTTACTTATCATGGATTTAGATTTGTGGAAGTTAGCGGTTTCCCAGGTACACCCGATTTAAAATCGATTGAAGGACGAGTTGTTAACGATGATTTGAGTAATGTTGGCTCTTTTGAAACATCGAATACATTGATTAACCAAATTTATAAAAATACCAGATGGGGTTTAAGAGGCAATTATAAAAGTATTCCGATGGATTGCCCTCAAAGGGATGAAAGACAAGGTTGGTTAGGTGATCGTGTGGAAACTGTAAAAGGGGAGACTTTCATGTTTAACACCGAACGATTTTATTTAAAATGGCTACAGGATATTGAAGATAGTCAAAGAGAAAATGGAAATATTGTGGATGTTTGTCCTGATTTTTGGACTATGAACTCTAAGACAGTAACATTTCCAGTTGCCTTTATGAATATAGCAAATATCTTACATACTCAGTATGGGAATCCTAAAGCAATTACTAAGCATTACAATGCCTTTAAGAAATGGATGGTTTACATGAATTCAAATCTCGTAAAAGATGGTATTGTGGAGAGACATGTGTATGGTGATTGGTGTATGCCACCAGAGAAATTAAACCTCATTCATACGCAAGATCCAACAAGGAAAACAAATGGACAAGCATTAAATACGGCCTATTATTACTATGTTTTGACGGTGATGCAAAAGTTTGCCACCCTTACGAAAAATGAAAATGATCGAATAGAGTTTGCAACCTTAGCCGAAAAAATAAAAGCAGCTTACAATAGTAGGTTTTATAAGCAGGAGCAGACTGGTTATGATAATAATACGGTAACAATCAATCTTTTGTCTTTGGCGTTTGGGTTAGTGCCAGAAGGGGAAGAGCAAAAATTGTTTAACAAGGTATGCGATAAGATTGAGAAAGATTTCTCAAATCACATTTGTACTGGTCAAATTGGAGCGAAATGGATAATGCGTACATTAACAAAGTATGGCCGTCCAGATTTAGCCTTTTCAATTACCACTAAAACGGATTATCCAAGTTGGGGATATATGATCGAAAACGGAGCGACTACAATATGGGAGCTTTGGAACGGGAATACAGCTGATCCAGCTATGAATTCAGGTAATCATGTTATGTTGGTTGGAGATTTAATGATATGGCTACACGAGAATGTGTCTGGTTTAAAAACTAGTACAGAGTCTGTTGGTTATAAAGAGTTTCTTGTTAATCCTTTATATAACTTAGGACTTGATTTTGTAAATGTGAGCCTATCAACACCTTATGGGACAATTAAAAATAATTGGAAAATAGAAGATAACAATTTGCTTTTAGATGTTACCGTTCCTGTTAATACTACGGCCACTATTGCTTTGCCTAATTTAGATAGAACATTATTAAAGAATCAAATTGCAAAAATTAAGGGAATAAAGTTTGAACAAGTACAGAAAACAAACACTGGTTGGAAAATTAACAACGTAGGATCAGGAACATTTATTTTTAAAGGAACAATCAATAATTAATATTTTTATGAAAAACATTTTTAAATTTTTGGCACTAATCGCTGTGTCATTTAGTCTTTTAAATTGCACACCTCCTCCAGCCAAAGTAGCTGAGTGGATTACATATCCCGAATTTAAACATGAATCTAACCAATGGATTCAGTTTAGGAAACAGGTTGATTTAAATAAAAAACCAAAAGAATTAAAAACAATTATTTCGGCAGATAGTAAATATTGGCTTTATATAAATGGCGAATTAGTTGTTTTTGAGGGTCAATTAAAGCGTGGTCCAAATCCTAATG
>JADGFH010000714.1 GCA_016743925.1 Labilibaculum sp. | reverse complement strand
AACCGCGGACACGAAATAGGATTAATTATAGATCAGGATAATCAGAATGATTTAAATTCTGATAAATTAAAAGATATAGATGTTGCCATAGAATTTACGAATCCAGAATCTGCATATGAAAATTATCAGATTTGTTTCGAAGCCAATGTACCTGTTGTTTCAGGAACTACCGGATGGTTAGATAAAATAGACCTCGTGAAAGAAAAATGTAATGCTGGAAGTGGCTTTTTCTACGCATCGAATTTTAGCTTGGGTGTAAACCTATTTTTTGAGCTAAATAAAAAGTTAAGCAAGTTGATGGCGCCTTTCGAAGAGTACAATGCTGACATGGAAGAAATTCATCACATCCATAAATTAGATTCACCTAGTGGAACTGCTATAACACTTGCTGAAGGCATTATTGAAAATCATCCTAAAAAGGATAAGTGGATTGAAGCAACAAGCATGAAAGAGGATGAAATTAGCATTTTAGCGAAGCGTCATGGAGCTGTTCCCGGAACACACTCCATAACCTGGCATTCGGAAGTTGATGAAATCACAATTCAACATTTGGCCTATAGCAGAAAAGGTTTTGCTTTAGGAGCCGTTTTAGCAGCTGAATTCATGCCTAAAAAGCAAGGATTCTTTGGAATGAAAGA
Organism: Labilibaculum sp.; assembly: GCA_016743925.1. Classification (GTDB taxonomy): domain Bacteria; phylum Bacteroidota; class Bacteroidia; order Bacteroidales; family Marinifilaceae; genus Labilibaculum. The sequence continues at coordinate 2,809 of JADGFH010000714.1, read as the reverse complement.
TTTATTAAATCTATAAATATTAGCCTTTGCGCTAACAAGAAGAAATTAAATTATCATTTAAAATTAATTGAATGAAAAGCATTTTAAGAAACAAATGGTTTATATTTTCAATAGCTCTTATCATTTGTCTGTTGATGATTGTTTGGGTAGGTAACTTTTGGCTATTATTAGGCCTTCCTATCCTTTTTGATGTATACATTAGTAAAAAAGTACATTGGGCTTTTTGGAAGAAAAAAGGCGTAAAGAAACAAAGTGCTACTGTAGAATGGATTGATGCCATTATTTTTGCGGTAATTGCAGCTACAATTATCAGAATGTTTTTTATCGAAGCTTACACGATACCAACATCATCGATGGAGAAATCACTATTGGTAGGTGATTACCTTTTTGTTAGTAAAGTGGCTTACGGACCAAAAGTTCCGAATACTCCTATGTCTTTTCCTTTCGCACATCACACAATGCCAGGAACAACACAGACTAAATCGTATTTAGAATGGATCAATTGGCCTTACAAGCGTCTTGCTGGAATTAGTGAAATTAAACGAAACGATGTTGTTGTTTTTAATTTTCCTGCAGGTGATACTATAATCGTTGGACAAGAAAATCCAGATTATTATTCAAGAGTCAGACAAATTGTAAATTCTATTAAAGGATCTGACATGAAAAAAGGTCGTCAGGTTCAACCAGATAGTTATTATAAGAAAATAGCAAGAAAACACTTAGCTGATAATAATGAAATAAGCAGCAGACCTGTTGATAAGCGTGAGAACTATATTAAACGTTGCGTGGCAATGCCTGGAGATACAATTCTAAGTATCGATGGACAATTGTTCATTAATGGTAAAAAGCAGATTAAAATCGAAAATTTACAATATCGATACCAGGTAAACACAAATGGCAGCTTAATAAACCCAAGGAAATTGGATGAAATGCATGTTACCAAAAGTGAAATTGGACAGAATGGTTCAACATACTCGATGCCTTTATCGCAAGAAAAAGCAGAACAACTGGGTAAACTAAGCAATGTTTCTTCAATTGTAAAAATGACTTACAGTGTTGGTGTTCCGGAAGATGTCTTCCCTTTTAGCGACCATTACACGTGGAATAGAGATAATTTTGGACCTCTTGTAATCCCGCAAAAAGGACAAAAGGTAAAACTAAGTTTAGAAAGCTTACCTCTTTACGAAAGAGCTATTAATGCTTATGAGGAAAATGCCCTATCTGTAAAAGATTCTACAATCTTTATTAATGGACAAGCAGCTGATTCATATACTTTTAAAATGAATTACTACTGGATGATGGGTGATAACAGACACATGTCTGCCGATTCAAGATATTGGGGATATGTTCCAGAAGATCACGTTGTTGGAAAAGCATCTTTCATTTGGTTATCATTAGACAAGGACAAGAGTGCATTTAGTAAAATTAGATGGGATCGCATTTTTAAATGGATTCACTAATCAACTAAAATAGATATAACCAAAAAGACACCTCAGCCGGTGTCTTTTTCTTTTGCATATTTTTCTATTTTTGTAGCTTATTATACGCAGTACATATTCGATGAAAAACACAAAAACCTTATTAGCCACTTCTTTTTTTGCGCCAATTCAATACTATTGTAAATTGGTTCAATATCCCAAAATTTCAATTGAACAATGGGAAAACTATTCCAAACAAACGTACCGCAATCGCTGCAATATATATGGTGCTAATGGAGTTTTACCACTTTCAATTCCTGTTGTAAAAGCTACAAGCAAGAAAATATTAACGAAAGATGTGCAGATCTCCTACGACACAAACTGGCAGAAATTGCATTGGAAAGGAATAGAAGCGGCTTACAAATCTTCCCCATTTTACGAATACTACATCAACGATTTTGAACGGTTTTTCACAAAAAAATGGGATAACTTACTTGAATTTAACAAGGAAATTCAAGATGAAATATTGGGCTTATTAGAAATTGAGCCAAATATTCAATTTACAGATGACTTTATTGAATTTGGAAATGCTGAATATGATGATTTTAGAAATATAATTCACCCTAAATCGGCTAAATCAGGTATTGATAGCGCATTCAATCCCGAAAAATATACTCAAGTATTTGGAGATAAACATGGTTTTCAATCGAACTTGAGTATTCTAGATCTTATTTTCAACTTAGGACCAGACAGTTTAAGCTACCTAGAATCAAGCATTATTGATTTGTAAGTGATCTAGAACCTCATTCATAATGATATAGTGATCGAACGCTAATTCTGGTAGATCGCTAATAGCCATCCACTGTGCTTGAGCAGCATCGTCGCCACCTTTAACAGCGGGTAATTCGTCACGCTCAATAATACTAGTATAAACAACAGAAACAGTTCTACCTCTAGGATCTCTATTAACAGTCCCGTAAGTTCTGTACTGATCCAACTTAATTCCTTCAAAGTCCGTTTCTTCCTTCAATTCTCGATAGGCAGCAGTTTCCAAATCCTCATCCATATCAACAAAGCCGCCAGGAAATGCCCACTTCCCCTGAAATGGCGCATTGGCACGTTCAATTAACAGCACATGATATCCTTGATTTGATTTACAAAAAATCGCACAGTCGACAGTTAAGGCTGGTCTTGGGTATTCGTAAGTATACATTGATAAATATGGTATTAGCTGATAGCTATTTGATAATTCGCTTAATTACTCTCAGTTTATGAGTATATCGTTTCTCATCTACATTAAAAATTCCTTGATGATCTACATTATCAATTCGAACCTTACCCGAAGCATGTATAATTTTATGACGATCCCAGATTATTCCTACATGAGTAAT
>JADGFH010000713.1 GCA_016743925.1 Labilibaculum sp. | reverse complement strand
TCGTCCAGATAAACCAAGCTTTGGTCTACAAAACCCAAATCTACAAAATTCTCACCAATCGCCCCTCCTTTTCCACACAACATATAATTAAACTGTGAAATTGTTTTCTTAACATATCCTCTTAATTTTTGAAGAGTACAGATCGTAACATATTTTTTAAACAAATCAGTATAATAAGCATTAGAAACAAGCTTGCGTGCAAAAAGAGGATCAAATGAGATGTGCTGCTTATTTTGTGCAAAAGGCAGCAGCAAGATCGATAATTGTGTAGATTTTGTACAAATGTGGGCATTTATACGGATGCTAGGCCGAATTTCGCACAAATTTATTGTTCCAGATCAATAATGGTCAATATTTTGTGCAAACCTGGGCTACAAGATCGATATTGTCGATTATTTTACGCGACTTTACTCTTGAAGATCAATCTTTTCGATTGTTTTGTACAAATTTCCCGACCAAGATCAATAAAGACGATTATTTTGTGCAAAAAAATTTTCACAAGCGTCTTAGCGTATTATTTTGTACAAAAGAATCACCAATATCGGTATGGAAGTAAAATTTTACGCCACTTTTCACTCACCTATCATATGAACGAATTTTTATACGCAAAATTAATATCACATCAGTATTGGTGGTGCTTGGAGGCCAAAATATGCAGCGTTGTAATACTTATCTTAAAACTGTAGCAAAAACTAATGAAGTTAAGATAATCTGTTTAATAGATCAAGACATTTATTCTTTATTTTACTTATCATACTATTTTAACATTTATTGACATTACTTCCTGAATTATATTTCTTAAATTCTAATTGATTTTAGCCCTTAACCCTTAAAATATAAACAAATGTCAACAACTGTTTATTATTATTGCAGTGGTGATGAGATCAATAGTATCGGCAAAACCATTGAAACAGAAAGTGAAAAAGTTGATGCCAGCGAAGATGCTCTTCTTGTACAGATTCTTGGCAAATCGAAGAAAGAGCGATTGGTGTTGGAAACCAGCATTAAATACAGTAAAAGAGGATCTGTTAGCAAGGAATTAAAAGATCTGGACAATATTTTCGATCATGACTTTACTTGTATGAAAGGTTTTATTACTGCTAACAGAAACATGGATGATGCAGAGATTGTTAATGATGCCAATGATATTTGGAATGAACTTGGCAAATACAATCATCAGCTTCATACCTTAAGTTTTGAAAGCCAATTTACCAAGGCTAATGTATTGTTTTCGAAACTTGAAGAACCTGCAATGATGGCCAAGTTAGAAAAATTAATTGGTGTGGTCGATTGCTTTCAAAAGGCGAAAATATCGTTGACGAATGCTGAGACCTGCTACGAGAAATTGAATGCTCAGGAATCTCAAATTCAGGATATGATTGCTCCATCGAGTCAAAAGAATGTTCTTCGTACAATCATCAACGAAAAGCTGTTGCCACATTTAAACAACTGGAATGCTGTACAGCCAGATAAATATGGCGCATTACTTGACGCTATTGAACGAAGAATTGAGGAGGTAAACTCTAAAGCACGTGCTCGTAAAACCAGAAATGCCAATGAAAGCATTGAGGATGTAGCGACCGAAGTTTAACACCAAATTTCACATGAAATTGGTATAATTCTATATTACAGGGCTAATGAATGGAACATGATGAACGTGTTCCATTTTTTTGTTTCTCTACCTCACCTATGCCTCTCCTCGGAAGAGAGGGAAGCGTGGAAATAAATACAATGTTTTAATCATTAATAAGAGAATTGATCTCCTCGATTAAATTTGCATTTAATTCTCCGTTTAAGCTTGGTCTTGCAGCATCTTTATCAACCACTTTTCCTTCTTTATTGACCAATATATATCTGGGTATGCCAGTAATATCAAATTTTTCACTTAAAATATCATATTGTGAATCAGTCAGCAGATATGGATCACCCTTTATTCTATTATCAGAGATGATCGATTCCCATTTTTGTTTTTTTGATTTAACACAGAAGTATACGAATGCCACATCTTTTCCAGTAAATTCCTTCTTTAATTTCGCAGAATACGGAAGTTCCATTAAACAAGGTCCACACCATGTTGCCAAAATATCGATATAAATGATTTTCCCTTTGTGTTTCTTTAATACTTGCTGGAAAACAGGAACAGACCTTGTCTCTGCCTTATTTTCTTCTTCCATATTTTTCTCTTCTCCTTTCAATTCAACATATTTCCTTTGGTTTATTTTCCTGAAACATTCGTTCATCATCTTCTCATACTTGGGATACAATTCTTCAAACACATCCATTCTGTTATCATTCTCCAGCAAATCGTAAAATTTCATCGATAGTAAATGATCTAATGCTGCACCTGAATATTTTTTTACCAAACCATTCAAGTGTTTTCTGAACTCTGATCGGAATTGCTTCGATTTGGCAAATTTCCTTCCTTTTTGTTTGTTCTTTTTAAAAAACGGAGACTTATAATCATATAAAACAAGCGAATGTTCATGAAGAAACATATAATAGTTGCTGCAAATAAAGGCAGACTCATTGTTCAATTGTAGTTGGTCAAGAAAGCTGTAATAATCTTTTGGGAGTTCCATCACCTCAAATCTTTTTTTCTTTTGTTTACTGTAAGGATGGAACCAAGCATAATGAAGGAAACTTGCTCCACAAGCATAATCAATATAATATTGAGCCCATTTAATAAAGGTATCGGATGGCTGATGAGATTTAATAAAGCTTTGAAGAAACTCTTTCCTTTCTTTCCTTTGAGTTAGTAAGTATAATTTGAATTCATTTGGGGGTAAACTTTTTTCTTTGTAAGTCACAGATCTAGTATAATTATTAGATCCTTCATCTAGATTTATTTTCTTCAGACCTGAGAGAAATGAATTCAAGTTCTTATTAATTTGTACAGAGCTTCCAGAGAACTCAATGCCTTCTTCCTGTTCGTATTTTTCTGGTTCCGGATGAAGAAACTCATCTGCGTTAATCTTTAAATGCAAACTATCCCCTGGGCTTACAAAGAGATTAATTAACTTTCCATATATAAAATAAATATCTTGGAGATTGTATTTATCAAATTTAAAAACAAAGCTTCCGTTTTTGTCTAGGTAAGCGGTGTGCGTTTTTTGAGAAGGATTGCCAAGTTCATTAAAGACTATCTTAACTGTAAAGTTATCAGGATACTTTTCATGATTGAGTATTTTTCCGGCAATAATAACCTTTCCATTCGCATCGAATATTTTCTCCTCATGATTACATGAAGTGAATACCACATGGGAAATAATAAATAGTAATATATAAATTCGGATTGAAGTTCTCATCTTGTTTATTTTGTGCATAACTTCTAAATAAAAGCAATGACGTTTATTTCATTAAGGGCCATCCAAAGTAATCATATTAAAAACTATTTAAAAGTTAAACTTTATTAAAAGAGCAATTCATAAAAAAAGCCTTCTCAATTGCT
>JADGFH010000027.1 GCA_016743925.1 Labilibaculum sp. | reverse complement strand
CTTATATCAAAATTACTATGAATAGTGAATCAGGTATAATGAATTTGGTCGATGAGACATATGAGCAATCTGTATCATTACTTGCTGAAAGTAATGATAGTGTGATTTTCCGAAATAAAGGAGAAGGTCATGCTGAAATTGTCTTGAAAAACATTTTTAAAAATTCAGAGTGCGAAATCAACATTTTGGCAAAGAGTTTAACAAGTAAATTAACAAGCTCAGATTCATATAAGCGTGAGTTATATAATTTTGTTGATAAACGATATGGCAAACTAAAAGTTTTACTTGAAGATATTCCTGATAATATTTGTCAATCTTCTGCCTTAGCAATGATTTTTGCTTTACAAAGAATGCATCCAGAAAATGTTGAGATTGCTAAGACAGACTTACCTATTAAGAGTGGTGACAATAAAGTAGTCCATTTTACTATTAGTGATAGTTGCATGTTTAGACTTGAAACTGATATTGTAAACAGATCAGCTTTTTGTTGTTTTAACAATACTGTTATTTCGGATAGTTTAAATGAGGCTTTCTTGTCTGCTTGGGAGCAGTCAACTATTATTTCTTCATTAAACATGTTAGAATGCTAGACATTAATAATTTTAGCTCCCTTCTTGAAATTATTATTGTTACGAATTTTGCTTTTGTATCTGTTTCTTTTAGGAGTATACTTGATGAAATTTTAGAAGGCCGATTTAAAGATAATCTTTCAAAAGTAAATAGTCAGCTTGCCGTACATGAAGTTGTAATGGAAGATAGTGAAAAAAAACTTGAGAAAATAGAACTTTCTTGGGGAGAAATTATCTCAAATGTTAAAGATCAGAGAAAGGAAATTGAAGAGTCCATAGAGAAAAGTAAAACAACGCATGGGTTTTCTGTTATTTCTTTGTTGCTTGCTCTGGTCGGATTACTTGCATTGTTTATAGCTGGAACATGTTGTAATGAGAATATATTGATTTCAGAGATATTGTCAATATCCATTGTTGTGGTATTGTTCGTTTGCATATCAATATTTGTAAAAGATTGCAGAGGAAAGGTTGTGAAAACCACAAAGAGAAAAGTGATACAACTTCAATTAGTATTATATATTATTTCTTTTGGACTTATTTTTTATCATCAACCAATTCTTTTTCATTTATTGGAATCAAAAGAGTCAATGCAAAATATAACTATTATTATTTTCATAGCACTTCTTTTTATTCATTACCCACTTTATTACTTCAGAATGTACTTTGTTCTTATAGCTTCCAATAAATCAACAAATCAATTATTAAAAGACTGTGAAAAAGGACTTGAGAAAATTGATCATCAAAAAGAAGTTCTTGATGAACTAAAAGTCATAGTGGAAAAGTTCTAATCCTTTTTTTATAATGTATTTCTTTAATACAAATGACGTTGTTGAGTTTATTCCAAAAAACTACTGTAATCCTCTGGAAGTTCTACATCATTAACTCTAATGTAATTGTAAATTGCCTTACTTTCATGGCCTGTGATAAGGCTCAATTGCTGTATCGTTTCGTACTTGGAAAGCGTTTTACGCAACTCTAAATAGATTTTAGTAATATAGGTATGTCGGAATGAATAAAGCTTAAAATCTTTGCTTATTTCAAATTTATCGCGAAATCTGGAAAACCGTCTAGTAAAATATTTTCTTTTGTCCTCTTCTGCTAAATCCCAGTTTTCTATTTTATCAGGTTTGAATAAATAGCCTGATTTTCCTTTTGCAAATTCTTTTAGGTCACCAAGTAAAAGTGTTGGGATAATCTTTGTTTTACTTGCCTTGGTTTTGGTCTCAACTGAAATAGTATTTTCCTGAAAGTTGATATCTTCAATTTTAATTCTTAAAATTTCGATAGGTCGCCAAAACATGAAAGAAACGAATTTAATAAACATTAAAAGTATCTGATCATGTTGTGTTAAAAGCGATGTGATATTTTTTACATCTTCTTCTGAATAGATTTTTACGGGATTTTCAGTCTTTTTAGTGTTTCGAATTTCTTTTATGAAATTAATAGGTATCAAATCCTCACTTGAAAGAACTGTGAAAATAGCACTTAAAGCACCTTTTGAATTATTTCTATAAGTAGCATTTTCTAAAGTTCTTAAGTATTGAGAAATAATACCTTTGCTTATGTCTTTTATTGGATAGTGGGAATATCCTTTCTTTTTCAGGTACTTAATGAAAAGATTAATCCTTGTTTCATAACCTGAATAGGTTGTTTCTTTTACTTCTGCTTTTTTAATTTGCAAGGCGTATTCAAGAGCTGAAATAACTGTGTGTTCATTGGTGTTTTCTTCCGTTTCGTATGGTGAAAACCCATCCTTTAAATGCTTTTCAATGCTATTTCGAAGTAATTTTAGGAACCTTAATCGATCGTCAAAGTCTTTGTAGTCTTGATTTACGTTAAAATAAATAGGAGCCTGACGAACTTTTTTAGGTGTTCCAACTTCTGTTTTTAGGCTTGGATGTTCAAAGGAATAATAAACATACCATCTTTTGTATTTTTGTAGAATAGCTCTTTTTTCCTCTTCTGTGAATGCTGAAAGAGGCTTTGATGTTACAATCTTTGGATAAATACTTGGTTTGGTAAATTTTTTCAAATAGTATTCGATTGAGTATTCGCGTTGTAATAGATCTGTGATTTTAGCCATAAAAAAATGCGCTGTGAAGCGCATTTTTATTGACTAACTTGTCTTGGGTGAAAGACCGGGTTCGAACCGGCGACCTCTGGTACCACAAACCAGCGTTCTAACCAACTGAACTACATTCACCGTTTTTCTGTAGTGCGGTGCAAATATAGAGAATTCTTTAATTATTCTCCAAATGTTTTTTGAAAAAAATATAAAAAAATATTCCGAAAGGATTATAAACTCTACCTTTGCAGATAGTTAACTAATTTGAGAAAAATGGATTTTTTTATCGACAACACTGAGACAGAGCAATTGTTTCAAGAAATTTTCAAGAAAATTCAAATTCTTCGTAATGGTGAGACTCATCATGAAATGAAAAAATTTGGATTGAATTATCAAAAAGCATTAGGAGCGACTATCGTAAATCTGCGAGAAATAGGTGGGGAATATCAAAAAAATCATTTGTTGGCGCATAAGCTTTGGACAAAAGGTTTTCGTGAATCGAAGATTTTGGCGAGTATGCTAGAGGAGCCAGACAAGGTTACTGAAGAGCAATTGGAACGCTGGTTTGAGGAGATGGATTCAAATGAATTGCTAGAACAAGTTAGTATGAACCTTTTCCAACACTTACCTAATATTCAAGATTTGGTTGTGGAGTGGATGAAAAGTGCTAATTTTTCTAAGCAAGTTTGTGCAGTTATGACTGTTGGGCGAATTGCGATGAGAAATCAAGAGGAACAGGATAAAATATATTTTGATTTTATTGACTTGTTACCTCAGAAATTTGCAGATAACTACCTTATGAATCAGGTAAAAAGAACGCTTGGTAAAATTGTGAGAATGGGAGAGCCTTTGGTAGCTCAAATTGTTTCATTAGTAGAAGAAAGGAAGAAAAACGATACTGACTGGAGTGATATTTGGGATGATCTTAAATATGATATTGATTTGTAGTTGCCTTTTTTAAGAAATTTTAAGATGTGATACGGATTTTAAATCTAGGAAAAGAAGATTAAAGAAAGTAAATTTGAATCATTATTTAAGAGAGAATTAAGAATAGATTTAAAGAGAGATATACATATGCGATTTACGAAAAGTTCAAATCCTGTTTTAAGCGAGAAAATATTTTCCAGTTTAAGAAATGAAGACTACAGCGAGTCAATGACCGTTAGTGGAACGATCAATAAAATTGGATTGTTATTATTCTTTTTGGTTGCAGCTGCAAGTTATACTTGGGGCTTGTTTGCGAACTCAGGAAACACTGAAGTTGTTATGCCTTGGTTAATTGGTGGAGCTATTGGTGGATTAATTTTTGCCTTGATAACTTCATTTAAGCCAGTTTGGGCCCCTTATACAGCTCCTATTTATGCATTGTTGGAAGGATTAATGCTGGGCGGTTTATCAGCACTTATGAACTCGTATTATCCTGGAATAGTAGTGCAAGCAGTAGGTTTAACCTTTGCAACTTTGTTTGCGATGTTGTTTGCCTATAAATCGGGACTGATTAAAGTAACGCAAAAATTTAAAGCTGGCGTTGTTGCTGCAACAGGCGGTATTTTTATTTTTTATATGCTGAACTGGATTTTAGGAATGTTTGGATTTGGATTAAACATTGTCAACGGTTCTAGTTTAATGAGTATCGGAATTAGTTTATTTGTGGTTGTAATTGCAGCTCTTAATTTAGTGCTTGATTTCGATTTTATTGAAAAAGGTGCGCAGTCGGGAGCGCCAAAATACATGGAATGGTATGGTGCATTTGGGCTAATGGTTACATTAGTTTGGTTGTATGTAGAATTGTTGCGATTACTTGCAAAATTGGCAAGTCGCGATTAATTTTGTAAATAGTAATAACCAGAAGCACAATCTACTTAAATAAAACGACTCGAGTGAATATAGTTGAAGTTTTAGATCAAAAGCAACGAACAAGATTTTTAGATGTAGCCAGAATCATTTATAAAAATGATCCAAATTATGCATGTCCTTTAGATCCTGAAATTGAAGGGATATTTGATCCTAAAGAGAATTCATTTTTTAAACACGGAGAAGCAATTCGATGGATTTTAAAAGATGAAAAGGGGAATTTAATTGGACGGATTGCTGCATTTATTAATAAAAACAAGGCATTTTCATTCGATCAGCCTACGGGTGGATGTGGATTTTTTGAATGTATAAATGACAAAAAGGCAGCTTTCCTTTTATTCGATAAAGCCAAAGAATGGCTAACAGATCGTGGAATGGAAGCCATGGATGGTCCTGTTAATTTTGGAGAAAATGATAACCATTGGGGACTTTTAGTGGATGGGTTTATGCCTCAAGCTTATGGAATGCCTTATCATCAAAAATATTACCAAGTCTTTTTTGAAGATTATGGTTTTAAGGTCTTTTTCGAGCAATACAGCTATCATCTAGATAGAACAAAGCCTTTTCCAGAACGTTTTTGGAAAATTGCTGAGTGGATTGCCAAGAAGCCAGGATTTTCTTTTGAGCATTTTTCCTACGAAAAAGCGGAGAAATACATTCAGGACGTAATTACAATATATAACGAAGCTTGGAAATTTCATGATAATTTTTCTACTATCGATCCTGAAGATATTCGGAAAATGGTTAGAGATGGCAAGGGAGTTATTGATGAGGAGTTTATTTGGTTTGCATATCACAATGGAGAGCCAATTGGCTTTTTTGTATGTATGCCTGATATTAACCAGGTATTGACTAAAATGAATGGGAAGTTCAATTTATGGAATAAATTGAAGTTTTTATATCATTTAAAAATGAAAATAATAAACCGTGCTCGTATTACAATAATGGGTGTGGTTCCTAAATACCAAAGATTCGGCATTGAGTCTGCTATTTTTTGGCACATGGATAAAGCAATAAAGGCAAAACCACAATATACAGAGGTCGAACTTTCGTGGGTTGGAGATTTTAATCCAAAAATGGTTTCCATTTACGAGTCAGTAGGAGGAGTGAAAATGAAGACACATTATACCTATCGACTACTTTTTGACCCTAATAAACCATTTAAAAGAACACCTATTATCCCTCTGGAAAACAGAGGAAATAAGGCAAAGAAGAAAAATGTAAAGGAAAGTGCAGAATAGTTTATTTATTTTTTTGCAAAATGAATAACAATATTTACCTTTGCAGCCTATTGGAAGTAGATTATAAGAAACTTAAAGGATATTAAAATGAGACAAGGAATTCATCCAGAAAATTATCGTCTAGTAGCTTTTAAAGACATGTCAAACGATACTGTTTTTATTGCTAAGTCGACAGCAAACTCAAAAGAAACTATTGAGTTCGAAGGTGTTGAGTACCCATTACTAAAGCTTGAGATCTCTAATACATCTCACCCTTTTTACACTGGTAAGATGACGTTAGTAGATACTGCTGGACGTGTTGACAAGTTCATGAATCGTTACAAGAAACACATGGACAGTAACAAGAAGTAAGATTAAAAATCTACCATACTTAAGAAAAAGCCTCGAATATTCGAGGCTTTTTTTTATTTTTGATCTTACATAAAATCTAAAGAGTATCCCTTTTTAGGTTAAAATCACTACTACAATGAACTATATTCTTTTTGATGATGAGGCTTGGAATGATCTACGTCCATTAACTTTTACCCGTCCAGTTGCTGAGATTCGTATTGGAATTTTTACCATTCGTGAAAAATGGGAAAAACACTTAAATGCAAACTTTAGTTTTCTTACTCAAGATTACCTGTATGTAAAATTTCCAAAAGTAGTTAAGGATAAAAATGTATTGATTAATGGATCAATTCTTCCTAATGCCGATTTAATTTCTGCAATTCAAAATTTGAAAGAAGGGGAATACCTTTCTAAAGAAGATTTGATAATAGCAGCTTGCTTTTCTGATGTCGATGTTGATTTGGTTAAGGAAGAGGCCATATCTGCTAAAGTGAAATTAGTGTATGATAAGGACATTGTTCGAATTGCAATGCCTTACGATATATTTAGTTTAAATGATTTTGCTTTAAGAGAGGATTTTGAATTTTTAACGAACGGAAGAAAATCACAAGCTATTAGCAATACTGTTAATGTTCTTGGGAAAGAGAATGTTTTTCTTGAAGAAGGAGCTAAGCTTGAGTTTGTAACGCTTAATGCAAGCGAAGGGCCAATTTATATTGGCAAGAATGCTGAAATAATGGAAGGTGCTTTGGTACGAGGACCATTAGCAATGTGTGAAAATTCAGTAATTAAATTAGGCGCAAAAATTTACGGTGCAACAACTCTCGGGCCATACTGCAAGTGTGGTGGAGAATTGAATAATGTTGTTCTGTTTGGTTATTCGAATAAAGGGCATGATGGGTTTTTAGGAAATGCAGTTTTAGGAGAGTGGTGTAATATTGGAGCAGATACCAATAATTCAAATCTAAAGAACAATTATTCGGAAGTTAAACTTTGGAGTTACTCGAGCGAAAGATTTGCAAAAACAGGATTGCAATTTTGTGGAACCATTATGGGAGATCATTCTAAATGTGGAATTAATACCATGCTAAACACAGGTACTGTAATTGGTGTAAGTGCCAATGTTTTTGGATCTGGATTTCCTCGAAATTTTATTCCATCATTTGCAATGGGTGGAAATCATGGTTTTAAAGAATACCGATTAAAAGCGGCCTACGAAGTAGCCGATTTGGTAATGCAACGCCGAGGAATAGAGTTTGATGAAGCTGAAAAAGATATCATGACAAATGTGTTTGAGATGACAAAAGATTATAGAAAATCATTTTAAATCATAATAAAATAACATGAAATGAGTCGTGTCTGAAAATGATAGGACTCATTTTTTTATTTTGGCATAGCAATTGCCTAGTTAAGGCTAGCCAATTATTTTTGGTCGGAACCGACATTTTGTCATTTTAATGTGATGAAAAACTTGTTTCCAGAGAAGATAGTAATCAGAATATGACAAGCGAAATATGAGTAATAAAATAGAATTCAATATAAGTGATATAGTTTTGTCGAATATGATGGATGAAGAATCGGATTTTATTCCAATTATAACCGATGAGGATGAGAGTGCATTGGATGAATTACAGGTTCCTGACAATTTGCCAATTTTACCTCTTCGAAACACCGTTTTATTTCCAGGTGTAGTAATTCCCATATCTGTAGGAAGAGAAAAATCTTTGAAATTAGTACGAGAAGTATACAATAACAAAGGAATGCTAGGTGCTGTTTCTCAAATTGATTTGAGTGTAGAAGATCCGCATTTTGAAGATGTATATAAGATTGGAACGGTAGCACAAATTATCAAGATTCTGGAAATGCCTGATGGTTCTACCACAGTTATTTTACAAGGAAAAAAGAGATTTGAGTTAGAGGAAATTATTTCTGAAGATCCATATCATATTGGTAAAATAAAAACCTTAAAAGACATTCGTCCTGAGGTGGAAGACAATGAATTTAAAGCATTGGTTTCTTCAGTTAAGGATATGGCGGTAAAAATTATTAAATTATCTCCACATATTCCTAATGAAGCGAGTTTTGCCATTAAGAACATTGAAGGCTCTTCGTTTTTAATTAACTTTATATCAAGTAATTCTGAGATGAAACACAATCAGAAACAAAAATTGCTTGAGATTGATGAGATTGGTAACAGAGCCATGAAACTTTTGGAATTGTTGGTTCGCGAAATCCAGGTTTTGGAATTGAAAGATGATATTCAAACCAAGGTAAAAACCGACATGGATCAGCAACAAAGAGAATATTTGTTGCAGCAGCAAATGAAGACCATTCAAGATGAGTTGGGCGGAAGTCCAAACGAACAGGATGTGATTGAATTGGAAGAAAAGGCAAAAGATAAAAAGTGGAACGAAGAGGTTGCTGAAATTTTTGCGAAGGAATTAAAGAAATTGCAACGCCTAAATCCTGCAGCAGCAGAATATTCAGTTCAATTAAATTACTTACAAGAATTGCTTGATTTGCCTTGGAGCGAATTTACAGAAGATAATTTCGATTTGAAGCGAGCTCAAAAAGTTCTGGATGAAGATCATTTTGGACTAGAGCAGGTAAAGGATAGAATTATTGAACACCTTGCAGTTTTAAAATTGAAGGGTGATTTAAAATCTCCAATTCTTTGTTTATATGGCCCTCCTGGAGTTGGTAAAACTTCTTTAGGAAAGTCGATTGCCAGAGCATTAGATCGTAAATATGTTAGAATGTCTTTAGGTGGATTGCACGATGAATCTGAAATTCGTGGACACAGAAAAACATATATTGGAGCAATGCCAGGTCGAATTATTCAGGGAATGAAAAAGGCAGGATCGTCGAATCCGGTTTTTATTTTGGATGAGATCGATAAGGTAGGTAGCGATTTTAGAGGAGATCCTTCTTCTGCATTGTTAGAGGTTTTAGATCCGGAGCAAAATAATGCATTCCATGATAATTTCTTGGAGGTTGATTACGATTTATCGAAGGTGATGTTTGTAGCAACGGCTAATAATGTTGGTTCGATATCGGCACCACTTCGCGATCGTATGGAAATGATTGATGTAAGTGGATACATTCAAGAGGAGAAAGTAGAAATTGCGAAACGTCACTTGATTCCAAAGCAAATGGAAAATCATGGAATTACGTCGAAAGATGTGAAAATATCGAAAGAGGTTATTTCTGAGGTGATTGATAAATATACTCGTGAATCTGGCGTTAGATCTTTGGATCAGCGACTAGCTAAAATCATGCGACGAATTGCCCGTAAGGTTGCAATGGACGATAAATATGAGGTTTCTATTAGCGTAGAAGATTTAAAAGAATTATTAGGAGCTAAGATGTTTAGTCGCGAGAAATATCAAGGTAACGAATTTGCTGGTGTTGTTACAGGTTTAGCCTGGACATCGGTAGGTGGAGAAATCTTGTTTATTGAATCTAGTTTATCGGCAGGAAAAGGAAAATTAACTTTGACTGGTAATTTGGGTGATGTGATGAAAGAATCTGCTTTGTTGGCTCAGGAGTATTTGAGAGCACATTGCGATGATTTGGGTATTAGAAAGGAAGCTTTTGATGAGTGGAATTTACATGTTCACGTTCCAGAGGGAGCCATTCCAAAAGATGGACCTTCGGCTGGTGTAACAATGGTTACTGCAATGGCTTCTATTTTTACGCAACGTAAAGTGAAGAAAAATTTAGCTATGACTGGTGAAATAACACTTCGAGGTAAGGTATTGCCTGTAGGAGGAATTAAAGAAAAGATTCTTGCAGCAAAAAGAGCTGGTATTAAGGAGATTATTCTTTGTAATCAGAATCAAAAAGACATAGAGGAGATTAAAGATATTTACATTAAAGGCTTGAAATTCCATTTTGTTAATGATATTATGGAAGTGCTTGATATTGCTTTGATGAAGCAAAAAGTAAATACTCCTTTAAAAATATAATGTGTTAAAAAATTATGAAAAGGCTTTCGAAAGGAAGCCTTTTTTTATTTTGGTTTATTGATACCATAAAATTTCTTACTTTTAAACAGAATCTGCACTTTACAAACAAAATTGTTTGCCTAATTATGAATGAAAAAGGAAAATATTTTATTGTTGCTCTTGGTTTAATACTATTGGGGCTTCTGTTTTGGTATTTCAGTAATATTGTAGCCTACGTTTTAATTTCGGTTGTCCTTTCCTTTATTGGGCGTCCAGTTGTTAATTTTCTAAATGGATTGAAAATTAAAAAATGGCAAGTTCCTTCTGCTTTATCGGCAGGTGTAACTTTACTGTTGTTGTGGTTTGTTATGGTAATGTTCTTCAGAACATTTATTCCAATGGTAGCCACTCAGGCTCAAGATTTATCTAATATTGATGTAAATGCTGCAGCTCAAAGTTTAGAAGAGCCAATTCAGAAATTAGAAAACTTAATTTCGAAATATTCTGCTGATGGTGAAGCCTTTAATTTAAAGGCTGTTTTAGTTGATAATATTACATCTTTTGTTAAAATATCTGATGTATCTTCCATTTTTGGTTCGCTTGCAGGTACGCTTGGAAATATATTTATTGCCTTATTTTCCATCTCTTTTATTACCTTCTTTTTTCTTAAAGATAGTAGCTTATTTACAGGTGGAGTAGTGGTTATGGTTCCTGCTAAACACGAAGATGGAGTTATGCATGTTTTAGAGTCGATTAAAAATCTTTTGATGCGTTATTTTGTCGGTTTGTTTTTTGAAGTGATTCTTGTAGGATTTATGGTAACCATTGGTTTAAGCATTGTAGGATTGCCATTTGGCACTGCAGTTGTAATAGGCTTATTTGCTGGTATGATGAATGTGATTCCATACATTGGGCCGATTATCGGTGCGTGTTTTGGTATGATTATAGGTATTGCCACAAACTTAGATATTGATTTTTATACGGAAATCCTTCCAATGCTTGGTTATATGGCTATTGTGTTTGCTGTTGTTCAGGTAATAGATAACATTTTATTTCAGCCTTTGATTTATTCAAATTCTGTTAATGCACATCCATTGGAGATATTTATTGTTATTATTATGGCAGGTAGCATGGCAGGTATTTTAGGAATGGTTTTAGCCATACCAACTTATACGCTGATACGTGTTATTGCAAAGGAGTTTTTCAATAAATATCGATTCGTTAAAAAATTGACAGATAAAATTTAATTTGTGTAAAAAGATTTTCAATGAAAAAAAACAATCTATTGATTAAGGTTCTATTAGTGATCGTAACTACGCTGATATTTTCATCTTGCGATACTGAAAGCATGAAGAAAGTTCCGGTAGATCAATTTGTTGGAAATTGGGAATTGCAAGGACGATCCATGTTAGATGGAATTAGAGTTTCCATTAATAGAACTGAAAGTGGTGCTTTTACCGGAAAGGTTATAAAAATTAATGATAATAAATATGTGAATTTCTTTTTGGAGCCTGGTGAAGTTTTGGTTAGCAACATAAAGAGATCTTCTAATTCTGAATTTAGGATAACTGAAAAGAAAATAGGAAGTACCTTATTTTCAACCTATGGATTAACTTCCAGTAAAGAATTTAAAGTCGTATTTATTGATAAAAATACAATAGATTTAGGATCTAATGTTATCTATAAGAGGATTCAATAGATGATAATTGTATTAAAAAAGCTTGACTCATTTCTGAATCAAGCTTTTTTTTATATCTAAAAACGAAGCGTATTTATTAAATACTTGATGCTTCAAAGTGCTTTTTAAGGATCTTCAATTCTTCTTCAAAACCTAAATTTTCACCTTTGTATAATTTCATTATTCTATCATCGGTAGCAACCAATTGTTGCGGTAAGTCTAGATGTTGATTGGTGAAAATCATTTCCATGTCTGGATTTTGAGCTTGCATTGCCTCCACTAAATCCATAATCGATTTGTTGTGTTCCGATAGGTTGTACACGCCAGAATCTAATTTTCCACCCAATAGATTAGCTAATATATTTGTTGTTTTATCAAGAGAGATAAAAGGACGTTTTTGATTTCCGCTTCCATGAATGGAGATGCGTCCAACAAAATGAGAATCGAAAAGTAAATTATTTAAAATTCCTTTCATATTCATGCTCACGCCATATCCGAAAACATTACCCAAACGAATAATTTGCGTATTTACTTTCGACATAATGCGTTCAACGTGCTGCTCGCCTCTTAATTTTGAGCTGCCCAAAGAAGTTGATGGTTCTGGGTTTGTATAAACGCTAAACTCGTCATCAGAATAGCCATAAACAGCAGTAGAACTTACATAAACCAATTGTTTAACATTGCTTTCTTCAATTGCATATACCAATTCGGCAGTTCCCCAATTGTTTACTTGTTCGTGAAGATGGTGAAGCTTATCGCTATCTGTATTTTCTGCAGCTAGATGATAAACTACGTCAACATCTTTAACAATTTTATCAAGTGTTCTTGAATCTAAAAGTTCCCCTTTTACAAATTTTAATTTGCCAGGTTTTATTTGTGAGTGTAAAAACAAATTGAAATTAGCCTGATGCAAATTATCTAGAACGATAATTTCTTTAACTTCAGGATTCTGATTCAATTTTATGCATAGTTCGGTGCCAATGTATCCAGCACCACCTGTAACTAATACTCTCATTGTGTGTATATTTTAATTTCGACTTGCGATCTAAATTTATTTTTTATCCTTCTTAACAACCAAATCGGTATTTAAACCACATTCGGTTTTTTTCATCCCAAACCATCTGGCCGAACGATCATCGCCCAAAGTCATTTTTCGGGTACAAGGTTCACATCCAATACTATCGTAGCCTTTTGCTTCAAGCGGATGACGAGGTAAATTATGCTCTTTAATGTATTTGTAAATTTCTTGTTTACTCCAATCTAACATTGGATGAAAACGAATTACATCGTGTGGAGCAGCTTGTTCAATTTCCATCGCTTTTCGCACAGCAGATTGATCTGCTCGAACGCCATTAATCCAAATATCATGATCTGCTAAAACACCATCTAAAGGTTGAACCTTATTTAGGAAGCAGCAATAATCTGGGTCTGATGTAAAAAGGAAATTGCCTTTTGCATCCTTTTGTTGAGCTTTCGGTATCGATGATTTTGCGTCAATGATATTTAAGCCAAACTCTTCAGCAATTCGATCTTTAAATTGAATCGTTTCTGGGAATAAAAATCCAGTATTAATAGAATAAACGGGAATTGTATTGTCTATTCTACTGATAATATGAAGTAATACAAGACTATGTGATTGAAATGACGAAGTAGTAAACATCTTTTTTCCTTCAGCTTTGTATTGTTCTAATTTATTTTTTATGCTTTCAAAATCCATTCTTAAATCCTTGTGTCTTACGATTTATAAGACGTATTTATGTTTGTGTAAAGGATTGTAAAGATACTAATAAATATTGCAAACTTATTTGGATTTAGTTCGAGATGCTGTTCGAGATTGTTGCCTTTTTTCAAGATGATTATTTTTTGCAGTATTCGTAATTAGCGAAACTCATAAATTGTTTTATAAGTGAATATATATAGCAGATGTAAGCTAACTTAATATAGGTGAAAGGAATGCTTTAAAGTGAGATATTAGCTATTAATAACATTATTCTTTTGTTAAGTTATGATCTTTATTTGCATCTGCGTTTTGAATGTTATAAATTCGCTATTAATAATGCATTGTGATTGTTTTGTGGAGGATGATATTGGGATGTGTGCATTTGTTTGTATTTGTTTTTCTTGAAAATGACCGTTTATTTAAATAACAATATAATGAAATCTCTCACTAAGCTTTCTATCGTTTTATTATTCATTTTCTTTTCGGGAAGCGTTTTCTCACAGAACAGATTGAAGGTTCCTAAATATAAGAACTTAGATAGTTTAAAATTTGAAATTCAAAATTTGCTTTTTGAGAAGGGAGAAATCAAGGATTCCGAGAGAGCAATAAAACTAGTGGCTAGAAACCGAAGACTTTTTAAAGGAGAGTATAGTGATTACCTTGAAATTCTGAAAAAGAAAATAGAAGTAGATTCCGACAGTGTTAACTTACCAGAGATATATTACCGGATAGGTGTTAATCACAGGTATCAACATGTTTACGATTCGGCTAAATTTTATTATAAAAAAGCATTGCCTTATTCTCATAAAAATGAAGACCACTATCTAATTGGTCGTATTTATAATGAATTGGGAGTCGTTTGTCGTAAAACAGACCAAAATCAAGAAGCGATTAATTATTTTGTTTCTTCTATCAACAGTACCAAACAAAGTAATAATTTATATGGAAAGGCAATTGCAGAAAATGGTATTGGCAATATTTATTTGGTGCAGAAGGAGTATAAAAAGGCTCTTTCCTATTTTAAAGAGTCATTAAAATATGGAATTAGTAGCGACAATAGTTTTCACTTAGAATTAAGCTATGGAAATGTAGGTGAGGCCTTTATGTATCTCAATCAGAGCGATTCGGCAATATGTTATATTAATAAATGTTTGGATTTAGCTAAGAATCGAAACTATCCGATGAGTCAGGGGATTTGTTATCAATTGTTGGGGCAAGTTGACATGTCACTGCAGCATTATTCTCAAGCCTATAATCATTTTGAGCAGTCCTTAAATATTCAGCGAGAGATTAAAGATAAGCGATATTTGAGTGCCATTTTAATTCACCATGGTACGGCATGTGCTAAATTAAAGCGTTATCAAGAGGGAGAAAAGAACTTGCTAGAAGGTAGAGCAATATCTGAAGAAATTCACTCACTAGATAACCTGATTCTTTGTAATCAAACTTTATATGAGATTTATTACGAAACAGGAAGATACAAAGAGGCAAGTAATTCTTTATTGCAGACGAAAATTTATACTGACTCTCTTTACAATTCGGCATCTACGCAGGTACTTAACGATTTAGAATTTAAATATCAATCGGAAAAAAAGACTCAGGAAATTGAGTTGCTGAACGCTCGAAATCAGTTGATTGGAGAGTCTAAGAAAATGCAAAGAAATCAATTTGGTGTTTTGCTATTACTTTTTGGTGGCTTAGCAGCCTTTTTCTATTACCGCTATCAGAATAAACAAAGAGTTACGCGAGAATTACAAAGTATCAATAAAATGAAATCGAAATTCTTTAGCAGTATATCTCATGAATTTCGAACACCACTTACCCTAATAAAGGGTCCGGTTGAAAAGCAATTACGCAAAGCGACATGTGATGAGGAGCGCACTGATTTAAACTTAATTTTAAGAAACTCGGATCGATTATTATCCTTGGTAGATCAATTGTTGAGTCTTTCTAAAATTGATGCAGGGCAATTCAAAATATTTGCTCAAGAGGGTGATTTATCAACAATGTTAAAAGGAATTTCAAATTCATTTACCTATCAGGCTGCAGAGAAGAACATTAATTATCAATTGGAAATTAACGATTCTGGGAAAGTATGGTTTGATCAGAATATTTTAGAAATTATTATTACGAACTTACTTTCAAACGCATTTAAGTTTGTTCCAGGCAATGGGGATGTGCATGTGAGTGTAATCGCTTATAACGATCATTTAAAAATCGCCGTTCGAAATTCAGGTTGCACATTATCAAATGAAGAACTTTCTCATATTTTTGATCGTTTTTATCGTGCGGGAGAAAATGAAACGCAAGGAACAGGAATTGGTTTGTCCTTGGTAAAAGAGCTTTGTACACTTTATCGCGCTCCTATTAAAGTGAGCTGCTCAAACAGTCAAATTATCGAATTTAGCTTGGTATTGCCAACTACAAAAGAGCATTTTAAATCTAGTGAGGTCTCTTTAGTGCCAATTGTTAAGGAGCCAATAGAGGAAGTTGTTGAAATGCTTGTTGATAAGGAGTTGGAGAGCGAAAACAAGTTAGCAGATCTTCCAGTACTTCTTATTGTTGAGGATAACCCTGATATGAGAAAGTACATTAAAACTTACTTTATTCATAACTATAAAGTTTTAGAAGCTGAAGATGGTGAAATTGGGATTAGTATGGCTCTGAGTTATATTCCTGATTTAATTATTTCGGATGTAATGATGCCTAAGGTTGGCGGTGTAGAACTTTGTTCGTCATTAAAAGCTGATCATAAAACGAATCACATTCCTATTATTTTGCTAACCGCAAAAGTCGGTGATGATAATGAATTAGAAGGCTTAAAATCCGGTGCTGATGATTATATTGTGAAGCCATTTAATGCGCAGGCTTTATTGGTTAAGGTAGAGCGCTTAATTAGCACTAGAAAAGAATTACAAGAGAAATACCAAAAGGAGCTGGTAATTAATCCACTAAATCTAGTTTTCCAATCGGAAGAGGAAAAATTTGCTACTTGTTTACAAGAGGTACTTGAGAAGCATTTACCAGATCCTGAATTTTCTGTCGATCAGTTTTGTGAATTGACATTAATGAGTAGAACACAATTGCATCGTAAATTAAAGGCACTAACAGGCTTGTCAGCAACTGCTTTTATTAGAACTCAGCGAATTAAAATGGCTTCAGAACTTCTTTTAAAACCTGAAATTAGTATTAGTGAAGTTTGTTATTCAACTGGATTTAACGATACATCATATTTTTCGAAATGCTTTAAGGAGATTCAAGGTTGTACTCCTTCTGAATACATGAAAAATCATAGCGAATCTTGCATCTAGACTCGATAATCGAGTGTCGAAACACCTTTTAATTAAGTGTTTTAGCACCAAGTATGGTTCTACCCACGGCAATCGAGTTTCGAGGCATCAAAATCGAGTATCGAAGCACCTTTTTATTAAGTGTTTTAGCACCAAGCATGGTTCTACCCACGGCAATCGAGTTTCGAGGCATCAAAATCGAGTATCAAACCCCAATTTTTTTAAAAATTTTGGCATAAAGTGTGGTTTTACCCACGAAAATCAAGTATCGAAGCACCTTTTAATTAAGTGTTTTAGCACCAAGTATGGTTCTACCTATGGCAATCGAGTATCGAAGCACGCTTATCATTAAAAGTTTTAATAAAAAGGTTAAAAGATTATCGTTAAATATATTGCTTTGAGGGAATCGTTTAAAGCGAAGCAAGTATCAAAACCTAACTTATAAAATTGATCTCTCCACTTATCTTCTAAAGAGATTCGAATGGTTTGCCAGTATTTTACTTTTTGCCTTCATCCAAGCCAAATATTCTATCTTGGAAAAGAAGCTTTTGTAACGAAAGGGCTTTAAATTCTCCACTAAAGATATTTTTGTGATTTCCACAAAGCGATAATATGTGAACCTTTAATATGAAAATGACTTTACGACTTCGTAATGCATTGATATTTAAGTGTTGGAACATTTGTGGCAGTCGATGGAACATTTGTAATACCCTCCTTTTTTCTTTTCCATTTTTAGTTTATCCTTTTTCATAATATTAAAATCAACTATCGATAGTAGTGTGTTGATAAGCAATAGATTCTGGGCGATCATTTGCTATTCATAGATGCTTTTATTTTTGAAAATGATTGTTGTTTTAGCTTTTATTTCGAGAAGTATTAATCTTATTATTGTTTGCAATTTGAGTGTTAATGCGTTGAAATACAGCGCATGGAACATTTGTAAAATTGATTGGAACATAGCTTCTATTTAAAAATGGAAACCCGCCATACATTTACAGTGTAATCAAAACCAAAAATTGAACTCATGAAAAAACTAGTATTTCTATCCTTATTATTTACACTATGCATTACAATAGTAAATGCACAAGTAGTAGATCCCGAAAAAGTTGCTAAAAAGCAGGGTACTCGTCGAGCTAATAAAAAAATTGAAAAAGGAATAGATAAAGGCTTTGATAAATTGGAAGAAGGCTTTGGAAGTTTATTTGGTAAAAAGAAGAAAAAGAAAAAAGAGAAAGCGAATAAATCAAATCAAAACAATCAAATAGAATCAGGAGATAATAATGCTACAGAGATTAACAATGAGCAGAATAAATCTACTGCAAATAAAAAGCCAAATGTAGTTTGGAATAAATTCGACTTTGTTCCTGGTGATGTTGTAATCTTTGAAGATGGACCTAATTTAATGGAAGAGAATGGTGAGTTTCCAAGCCGATGGGATTTAAAGAGTGGAAATGTAGAGATTGCTCAAGTAGATGGTGAAAATGTAATATATTCCATCGAACACGGAACAATTGTTCCTTATTTGAAAAATTCAAAAGAGGATTATTTACCAGAAATTTTCACACTGGAGTTCGATGCCTTTTTTAGCACAGGATATTCAGGAAGATATTTTATCGATTTCTATGATAAAAAAAATCAAAGAAATACTAAAAATCAATCATTAGATATATACGTGAATAGTTTAACTCTAGGTGAAAGTTCTGCTAATTATCCAGGAAAATCTAAAGGAAACTGGGATGCTGTTGGTGGTTGGCGTCATTTATCAATTGCTTTTACCAAGGGGAAAATGAAAGCTTATATGGATGATACCCGCTTGATTAATATTCCTCACTATGAAGCTAATCCTACTGGTTTATCAATACAAATAGAAAAATTTGGCTCTTCTGATTACGAGAAATATATTAAAAATATTCGCATTGCAAAAGGTGGAGTGAAGTACTACGATAGGGTATTGCAAGATGGTAAAATTATTTGCAATGGCATTCGCTTCGATGTAAACAAAGCAAGTTTGAAGCCAGAGTCCATGGGACCAATCAACAAAATTTATCAGCTCTTACAAAAACAACCAAACCTAAACTTTAGCGTCGAAGGTCATACCGATAGCGATGGCGATGATGCTTCAAACAAAAAATTATCGGAAGCAAGAGCCAAAGTGGTAATGGAGAAATTGATTCAGATGGGGATCTCTTCAAACCGATTAAGCTATGCTGGTTATGGAGAATGTAAGCCATTAGGTAACAACAGTACGCCAGAGGGAAAAGCCAATAACCGAAGAGTTGAGTTTGTGAAAACAGACGGAAATACAGCATCTACGACTTCAAATGGATCAAGCAATTCAATATTTACTTCTTTAGATCGAAAAGCAATTGATACTAAAATGAGAAGCTTAGAAAATGGAAACATTCAAGTTGCTAATCAATCAGGAGTTGTTTTGGGAAATGGTACTACAATTATTTACGGTACGTCTGATGGGAATCTTGGTAAAATGGAAGTTTTAGATGTGGATCAAAATGACAACTATAAGCTTACTGTTAGATATGTTACCTACAATGATGACGGTTCAGTACATAGTAAGTCGAATCATTTGGAAATTGGCGGAACCTACACTTGCGATTTAGATGAGGGGAATACAGAGGATTTGATGAGCTCAGAAGAAGATTTTTGGCTGAGCCGATCAGGAGCCAAAGAGGCAAAAATTGAACAAATGGAAAATACAGGTTTTTATGTAGTTCCCAAC
>JADGFH010000712.1 GCA_016743925.1 Labilibaculum sp. | reverse complement strand
ATTATCTATTCGATAACGTACCACTAACCACAATGTATCAAATCAATACTAACTAAAAGCTTACATCTTATAGACAACATAAAACCAAAAAGGGTGACTCACAACATCATCTTTTTTTCGATTTTAACATCAATTAACATTTTATTTATAGCAATCTCATGCGTTTATTAAAAGAAGCCATCTCTTTCGAGATGGCTGTAACTCCTGTATATTTTGGAGCCCTTTAGAATTAAATTGTCAGTAGAATTACCACATTGCATCTAACAATCACTAACTAAAAATATTCAAGATTCTCCCCTATAGATCCTCTTGAATAATAACAAGACAGCTAAAAGCTGTTTTAGGGTGAATGCAAATTAAATTAATTCACAAATTATTGTAAGTTCATTATTGTTCACTAATGACGATGTTCTTTTTTAATTGTTGCACTAATCCTAAATATTTTAAGAAAAAGAAGTCATCTCTTTCGAGATGACTGTTACTCCACTAAATCTTGGAGCTCTTTAAAATTAATTGAACTACCACATACAATTAATAATGCAGTTCTTGGGAATACCCCTAATATCACCAAGAACATTTTTCGAATGATTATTTAGCACATTCGAAAAACATATTTTAAACGATTGCGTGAAAACACATCCGTATTTTAACAAAAGAGAAACTATCCCTTTCGGGATAGCTGTTACCCCTTATATTTTGGAGCCCTTTTAGAATTGTTTGCTGTCTAGAATTACCACATTTTATCCAACAATCACTAACTAAAAATATTCGAGATTTTCCCCTATAGATCCTCTCGAACACAATAATAACAGTTAAGTTCATAAAATGGGTGACGTACAATTGAGAATAATCTCACTTTTAACTTTTGTTAACATTTCTTAACATTGGAGGCCGAATCTAAATTAGACTCGGCCTCAATTATTAACATAGTGCTATTGCAATTATTATATTCTATTTTTTATAAATAGATGAATACTTTTGAGGATCAGCTTCTCGCATAATTTCATAAATGATTTCGAATACATCTTCTGCATTAGGATTCGAGAAGTAATCCCCATCAGTACCATAGGCTGGCCTATGGTCTTTTGCAGTAATTGTTTTAGGTTCCGAATCTAAGTGGAAATAAGCCTTTTGATCTTCCAATACTTTTTGCATCATAAAGGCCGTTGCACCTCCTGGAACATCCTCATCAAAAAAGACAACACGATTTGTTTTCTTTACTGACTCTGAAATAACATGATTTATATCGAATGGCAATAAAGTTTGAACATCTATTAATTCAACAGAAATATTGAATTCTTTTAACTGTTTAACTGCTTCTTCGGCAATTCTAATGCAGGCACCATAAGTAACCAATGTAATATCTTTTCCTTCTTGTAGTATTTCAGGAATACCAAGAGGTGTTTTAAACTCACCCAAGTTATTCGGCATTTTTTCCTTTAATCGATATCCATTTAATGGCTCAATAACCAAAGCAGGTTCGTCTGATTCTAAAAGTGTATTATACAATCCTGCCGCTTTTGTCATATCTCTAGGCACGCAAACATGTATTCCTCTAATAGAATTAATAACCATACTTAATGGCGAACCCGAATGCCAAATACCTTCTAAACGGTGACCACGAGTACGAATAATTACTGGCGCCTTTTGACCTCCCTTTGTTCTGTATTGCATTGTTGCCAAATCATCACTCATAGTTTGTAATGCATACAACAAATAATCGAAATATTGAATTTCCGCTATTGGTCTTAAGCCTCGAAGAGCCAAACCAATTCCCTGTCCTAATATGGTAGCTTCACGAATTCCTGTATCCGTAACTCTCAATTCACCATATTTTTTCTGCATTCCTTCCAAACTTTGATTAACCCCACCAATAAAACCAGTGTCTTCACCAAAAGTCAATAATAAAGGATACTTACTAAACAGCTTGTCAAAATTATCTCGCAATACTTCTCGCCCGTTTACTATTTTTGAATCAGCAGAATATACAGGAGGACAAGCCTTAATATTTTGAACTTTTAAAGCTGTTTCACTATACAAGTGACTGCTATATCGTTCTTCATTTTCTTTTAAAGAATTTTTTAGCCATTCTTGTAATCCTGATTTAAGAGGCTTAAAACTTTCGCACGAACTACAGATAAATCTCAAAATTTTCTTTGCGGCCGTAAAATTATCTTTCCTTACCGGATTAATAACCCTTTTAAGGTCACTTACAATTTTTTCAATTCGTTCGGTCTTTTTGCAATCACAACCTGCATTCTTAACCAATTCAATTAATTCATCTCGTTCAATTTTAATCGGATCAGCAAAAGATTTCCACGCGGCTTTTCTTGCACTTTTAGCAACATTTACAGCAGCAGCTTCAATTTCTTCCAGCGTATTTTTATCTGCCAATTCCATTGAAACAATCCATTCTGCCATTTTCTTAATTGGATCGAATTCCTTTTCCCAATCTAACCGTTCTTTCGTCTTATATCGCTCATGAGAACCGGAAGTGGAATGTCCTAATGGTTGTGTCATCTCCGTAACATGAAATAAAACGGGGACATGATTATTTCGGCATAGCTCTACCCCTTCAGTGTACATTTTACAAAGCGAAGGGTAATCCCATCCTTGTGTTTTATAAATTAAATATCCTTCCCCATTTTCATCCTTTTCAAAGCCTTTTAAAACTTCTGATATGTTAGATTTTGTTGTTTGATATTTATTTGGAACAGAAATTCCCCATCCATCATCCCAAACACTCATTGCCATTGGAACTTGCAATACTCCTGCTGCATTTATGGTTTCCCAAAAATGTCCTTCGGAAGTGCTTGAATCTCCAATTGTTCCAAATGCTACTTCATTTCCTTTAATCGAAAACTCTGAAAAAGCATGTAAGTCCTTATTTTGTTTAAATAGTTTTGATGCATAAGCCAAACCCAATAATCTTGGCATTTGACCAGCTGTTGGTGAAATATCAGCCGAAGAATTTTTCTGTTTTGTAAGGTTTTTCCAAGTACCATCATCGTTTAAGCTTCGAGATGCATAGTGGTTATTCATTAACCGTCCACCATTAGCAGGATTTTTATCTATTTGTGTTTCGCCGAACAGTTGAGCAAAAAACTCTTCCGGAGTTAGCATCCCCGCTGCAAGCATAAATGTTTGATCTCGATAATAACCAGAACGCCAATCTCCATTTTTATAAGACTTCGCCAATGCGATTTGTGCAACTTCCTTTCCGTCTCCAAAAATTCCAAATTTAGCTTTTCCTGTTAGTACTTCTTTTCTTCCGAAGATACTTAATTGACGACTTATATTGGCTATTCGATAATCTTCAAGAACTTCTGAAGTAAAATCGTCAAAAGACAGATTTTCATCTTTTGTTCCCTTATTTTCTTTTATCATTTCTGACATATCATTGTTTATTATTTAGTCTATAAAGCGTTTCCCCCTTGCCTTACAAATTAAA
>JADGFH010000711.1 GCA_016743925.1 Labilibaculum sp. | reverse complement strand
GTATTGTGTTGAGTATCGATCCAACGATTAAAGCTGTTGAAGGCTATAAGTTGGATGTAAATGATGCTTCTATAGTAATAAAAGGTGCTACGGCAGCGGGGTTATTTTATGGCGTACAAACATTACGTCAAATGCTTCCTTCTGAACATTCGCATTCCGATGAAGTAATAGTGCGTGGAATTTCAATTGAGGATTATCCGCGATTTAAATATCGTGGAATGCATTTGGATGTTTCTCGTCATTTTTATTCTGTAGATTATATCAAACGATTTATTGACGGTTTAGCGCATTACAAATTCAATAGTTTTCATTGGCACTTAACGGATGATCAGGGATGGCGTATTGAAATTAAAAAATATCCAGAATTGACTTCAAAAGGTGCTTTTCGTAAGTTTAATGGACACGATCGTAATTGCTTAGAACAAGCAAAAACCGATACCATAATGTATATTCAGCCGGAGCTAATAAAAGTTGTTGAAGGTGATACTATTTATGGCGGATTTTACACCCAAGAGGATGTAAAGGAGATAATTAGATATGCAGGACAACGTAACATACAGGTTATTCCTGAGATAGATATGCCTGGTCATTTTAGTGCAGCTATTCAAAACTATCCTTATTTATCTTGTGCAGGTAAAGCTGGATGGCAGTCTGTGTTCTCAGCACCATTGTGTGCTGGTAACGAACGCACATACAAGTTTGTAGAAGACGTGTTAAGTGAAGTGGTGGACTTATTCCCTGCGGAATACGTGCATATTGGAGCTGATGAAGTGCAAAAAGATACTTGGGAAAAATGTAAGAAATGCCAAGGGATGATAAAAAAACAAGGTCTGCATAACGAACATGATCTTCAAAGTTATTTTGTTACTAGAATGGAGAAATTCCTTAATAGCAAAGGCAAAAAAGTTATCGGATGGGATGAAATCCTAGAAGGGGGAATGAGTAATACAGCAACAATGATGTTCTGGAGAGGTTGGATGCCAGATGCGCCAAAGCAAGCGGTTGAGCAACACAATGATGTAATTATGACGCCCACTTCGCATTGTTATTATGATTATGCATACAGCTCTATTTCAACGCAAAGAGCTTATGAATGGAAAATTATTCCGGATAACATTAAAAAAGAGGACGAAAAATACATTATCGGTGGTCAGGCTAATATATGGACGGAATATATTCCTAACGAAGTAAAGGCGGATTATATGCATTTACCGCGTATGATTGGAATGTCTGAAGCACTTTGGACCTCACTTGAAAAGAAGAGTTGGGAGCGTTTCGAAATAAAACTAAATCAACATTATGAATTACTAGACGAAGCTGGCCGTTTTTATCATATGGAAGGCTATCGAAATAATTCGGATAGAATTGTGTTTACGGAAGCTTTTACATTAAATCTGCCAAGTTTGAGTGCAAATTTTTCGTACAAGATTACAAGTCCTGATGGAAAAGAATTAATTAGACCAACAACTAATTTTGAGCCAATTGAATTTACAGAAAGTGGTGTCATCTCCATTCAAACTTTTAGCAAAAATGGATATAAAGGGCCTATTCAAAACATACACATAATTAAAGAGCAGCCTTGGGAAGCACAAAAATCATCAACTTCAAAGCTAAACTGTAAAGTATTTCTTAATCAGAAATTTAAAACAGTTGAAGAAGTGCTTGAAGTGCAGATAGGTAGTGGTGACTTGACTATGGATACAATTGCTATTCCTGAAACTGCCAAAGGGAAAAATGAATTTGGGCTTTTATATACAGGTATGATTGAAGTGCCACAGACTGGTATTTATGAGTTTAGTTCTAAATGTGATGATGCTGGGCGTTTAGTTATTAATGGACAAGATATTGTCAATAATTTAAATGGCCAATGGAATATTACCAAAACAGGACAAATTGCCTTGGAAAAAGGAGCTCATCCTTTTACATTTATCATGTTTCAAGGTACAGGAGGATCAAGCATTGATTTAGCATATCGTTTAGAGAATAGCGAATATCAACCTTTTAGTGCACTCATTAAAAAGGAATAGTATTTCTTCATTGAAATAGTAAAGAAAGAACTGCTCTGTATATTACAGATATAGAGCAGTTTTTTAGAAAATGTATTATTTAACTAACCAAGATATATATCACTAATGAAACAATTATTCAGCGTAAATAAGATTATCTGTTTTTGCTTTATTTTAAGCCTATTTTCTTGTCAGGTAGAGCAAAAAAAAGAAACCATTAAACTTCGCCCTCAAACACCAATTATGGGTTGGGCAAGTTGGAATAACTATCGTGTACATATCAATGAAGATATTATCAAAAGTCAGGCTGATGCCATGGCAAGTAATGGTATGGGTGATGTAGGATATCAATATATTAACACCGATGATGGCTTTTTTGGGGGGCGTGATGTGGATGGTAATTTACTGGTTCATAAGGAACGTTTTCCAAATGGAATGAAAGCTTTGGCCGATTATATTCACTCTAAAGGTTTGTTGGCTGGAATATATTCTGATGCGGGTATTAATACATGCGCTTCGTATTGGGATAAAGATACTATTGGAGTCGGAATGGGTCTTTTTGGTCATGATCAGCAGGATCTTACCTTATTCTTAAAAAATTGGGGATACGATTTTATTAAAGTAGATTGGTGTGGCGGAGAATGGTTAGGACTTGATGAGCAGATACGTTATACGGAAATAAGCCGTATAATTCGCGAAATACGTCCTGATGTAGTTTTTAATATTTGTCGATGGGAATTCCCTGGCGAATGGGCTTTACCCGTAGCTGATTCTTGGCGTATCTCAGGTGATATAAATAATACTTTTAAATCGATAATGCATATTGTCGATCTTAATGCCGA
Source organism: Labilibaculum sp. (assembly GCA_016743925.1). Lineage (GTDB taxonomy): Bacteria > Bacteroidota > Bacteroidia > Bacteroidales > Marinifilaceae > Labilibaculum. Next base: position 614 of record JADGFH010000711.1, on the reverse strand, counting down.
CCTATGGCGTTACTCTGGTCCTGGTCATGTAAATGATATGGATATGCTTCAAATAGGGCGTGGCATGAGTTACGAAGAGGATAAAGCACACTTTAGCATGTGGTGTATTATGAATTCACCTTTATTGGCAGGAAATGATTTGTCATCTATGAGTAAAGAAACTTTGTCTATTCTGACCAATAAGGATGTAATAGCTCTTAATCAAGATCCTTTGGTTTATCAAGGGCGAAGATTAGTTGATAATGGAGATACAGAAGTGTGGGCCAAACCATTAAAGTCAACAATGAGTGGAGAAGTTGGTGTGGTATTGCTAAATAGAGGAGAGGAAGCATCAGATATTTCCTTAAATATGAAAACAATTGGCATTAATGCTAAAGCCGGTTATAGTTTAGTGGATTTATGGAATAAAGAAACGAAAACAAATAATACAGACAGTCTTTCGTTTAAAGTACCAGCACATGGGGTTGTAACACTTCGCATTAAGGGAGAATCTATCCCCTTTAATGTATTTCAATTACAGAAAAAATAAAAGGCAAAAGGAACGTACCAGTTGCGTTCCTTTCCAAATACTATTTCTATGAAAAAATCTCTAATCATTTTACTGTTAACATTAT
>JADGFH010000710.1 GCA_016743925.1 Labilibaculum sp. | reverse complement strand
TCCAATTGGTCCTTCAGGTGAAACAATAATTGATTATTCAATTCATGATGCAATAAAAGCTGGTTTTGGAAAAATAGTCTTCGTAATTAGAGAGTGTTTCGAAAAAGATTTCAAAGAGCGTTTCGATGATAAGCTTGCGGGCAGAATAGAAGTTGATTATGTGGCTCAAGAAATAGGGAAAGTTCCATTAGGATCAATATATACATCTGAACGTGAAAAGCCATGGGGCACCGGACAGGCAATTTTAATGGCCAAGGATTGTATTAAGGAACCATTTGCTGTAATTAATGCGGATGATTACTATGGAGTAGAAGCTTTTACTACGATTTCAGAATATTTGACTAATTCTATAACTGAGCAAGAAAATTGTATGGTTGGTTATCAATTGGGAAATACGATTTCTGAAAATGGTTTTGTTTCAAGAGGAGTATGTGAAACAAATGATAAGGATCACCTTACAAGTGTGGTTGAGCGCACTCATATTGAGAGTTTAGAAAATGGAATTGCATATAAAGAAGATGAGAAATGGATTCCTCTTTCTGGAGATACAACAGTATCGATGAATTTTTGGGGTTTTACACCATCACTTTTTACTCATTTGGAATCACAGTTTATAACATTTCTGAAAAAAGAAGGAGATCAATTAAAGTCGGAATTCTTTATTCCGTCGGTTGTTGCTCAGATTATAGATGAAGGAAATACTCAAGTTAAGGTGTTGAAATCAAAAGCTCAATGGTTTGGTGTAACTTACCGAGAAGATAAAGAAAAGGCGATAAAAGCCATTGGGAATTTAATTGAGCAAGGAATTTATCCTGCTAAACTGTGGGAATAGTAAGAAATTGAAGTTATGACATTAATAAAATCTATATCAGGAATTAGAGGAACAATTGGTGGGAGACCAGGTCAGGCATTAACACCTATGGATATCGTTAGTATTTCTGGTGCATTTGGAATGTGGCTTCAAAATAGTGGAGCAAATAAAAAAATTGTGATTGGTAGAGATGCCAGAATTAGTGGTGAAATGGTTAATCAACTTGTAGTTGGTGCATTACTTTCAGTAGGAGTTGAGGTGGTTGATCTTGGATTAGCATCAACTCCTACTGTCGAAATGGCTGTTGTTGATTTAAAAGCTGGAGGTGGTATCATTATTACTGCAAGCCATAACCCTAAAAACTGGAATGCCTTAAAACTGTTGAATGGTAAAGGCGAATTTATTTCTGATCAAGATGGTAAGGATTTATTAAATCTTGTCGAAAATCAAGATTTCAATTATAATGAAGTTGACGAGCTAGGTAAATATTCCAAGAAAGAGGATTATCTGGATACACATATTCGACACATAATTAATTTACCTCTTGTTGATGTAAAGCTGATTGAAGAAGCTAATTTTTCAGTAGCTGTCGATGCTGTAAATTCGGTAGGTGGAACTGCTATCCCTCAATTGCTGAAAGCAATTGGTGTAAAAACGATAAAAGAAGTTAACTGCATTCCTGACGGTAATTTTGCTCACAATCCAGAACCACTACCTGAGAATATTGTAGAGATTTCAGAATTGGTGAAAAATGAGAAATTAGACTTGGGAATTATTGTTGATCCTGATGTTGATCGTTTAGCTATGGTTTGTGATAACGGTCAGCCATTTGGTGAGGAATATACTTTGGTTTCCGTTGCTGATTATGTACTTCAAAATACGAAAGGAAGTTTAGCGGCAAATTTATCATCAACCATGGCATTAAGTGAGATTGCAGAAAAGCATGGTGTAGATTTTTTCGAGTCAGCGGTAGGAGAGGTGAATGTGGTTCACGAAATGAAAAAACAATCGGCTGTTATTGGTGGAGAAGGAAATGGGGGTGTTATTTATCCTGAATTGCATTATGGTAGAGATGCTCTTGTTGGAGTAGCATTGTTTTTAACATTCCTTGCTAAATCGAAAATGAGCTCTTCTGAATTGCGAGCAACATATCCTGATTATAAGATTATAAAAGAAAAGATTGAATTGACGGAGTTTACCGATTTAGATTCAATATTGGAACAAATTCGTAGGAAATTCATTGATTTTCCATGTAATACAATAGATGGATTAAAAATCAATTTTCCTGATGGTTGGGTGCATTTAAGAAAATCAAATACAGAACCAATTATTCGAATATACGCTGAAGCTAAAACTCTTGAATATGCAAATGATTTAGTGATGTGTGTGAAAGAATTAATAAAGATAAAACAGTAAGAATACGAATAAATATTAATCTCATAAATTTAAAACTATGGTTAACGAAAAGAATGCCAGCTCTGCAGTAAAAGGGTATGTGCTACCTCTTATTATTGTTGGTGTAATGTTTTTTGCAATTGGATTTGCATTAGGAATTAATAGTTACATTATTCCGCTTTTAAAGAAAGCATTGGATATTTCATCAGCAGAGTCATATTTAGTGATTGCCGCAACTTTTTCCGCTTTCTTAATTTTTGGATATCCAGCTTCGTTGGTTATTGGTAAGATAGGTTATAAGAAAACGATGGCACTTTCTTTCCTTATGTTTGCTGTTGGTTTTTATTTATTTATTCCATCTGCTCAAATGGAGAGTCTTCCTTTATTCTTGGTAGCATCTTTTATTAGTGGTATGGGAAATACGTTCTTACAAGCTTCTGTGAATCCTTACATTACAATTTTAGGACCAATTGAAAGTGCTGCAAAGCGAATGAGTTACATGGGAATTGCAAATAAATTGGCATGGCCTATTGCTCCTTTGTTTCTAGCATTAATTATTGGAAAAGAAGTAGAAAACGTTGCTTTAACTGATATTAATATTCCTTTTTACATTATCATTGGCGTATTTGTTCTTTTAGGTGTATTAGCACTTATGGCTAAGCTTCCAGAAGTGAAGGCCGTTGGAGAAGATGAAGATTCTGATGAAGTTTGTGAATATGCGGAAAACAAAACTTCTATCTGGCAATTTCCTCACCTTTTATTAGGAGTACTTGCCTTGTTTTTATACGTAGGTGTTGAAACTGTGTCTTTAGGAACTTTGGTTGATTATGCTACAAGTCTTGGCTTGGCAAATCCTGAACTTTATGCATGGATAGCTCCAATCGGAATGGTAATTGGGTATATCTGTGGAGCTGCTTTGATACCAAAATATATGAGTCAATCTACAGCTCTTAAAATTTGTGCTGTTTTGGCCTTGTTCGGATCATTAATGGTTGTGTTCTCTCCAGAAGCTTACTCGATTTACTTTATTGCGTTTATGGCATTAGGATGCTCATTAATGTGGCCTGCATTATGGCCTTTAGCGATGACTGATTTAGGGAAATTTACCAAAGCTGGTTCATCTTTAATGGTTATTGCAATTGTTGGTGGAGCTTTAATTCCTACAGTTTATGGTTTAATGAAGGATTCATTAGGTGCTCAAGCGGCATATTGGGTATGTGTTCCTTGTTTCCTATATATTCTTTATTACGGATTAAAAGGATATAAAATTAG
>JADGFH010000709.1 GCA_016743925.1 Labilibaculum sp. | reverse complement strand
CAATGTAGCTGGAGCATACATTGATGATGAAATTTGGAAATCGGAGGTCTATATTGGTTTTCCTTCTTATTCTAGTGGCGATAAACCGTATGTAAAAACATGGATTGAGCAAGACAGTTTAAAGCTAGTGTTTACTGGAAGTACACAAGAAGAATATGCATCTATCGAATTTCATTTGACAGGTTTAAAATTACCCAATTTGAGGATTTGATTGAGTTAAACGAACAAAAAATTAGTTTGGATGGACCTCAAAATACGGGGTATTACATTGAAAATTATACCCCATCATCTTACAGCAATAAAGGAATTGGGCAAATATATTTTAAAAATGTTCGATACACCAATGACAAATCCGCTATAATCATTTCTGGAACATTTGGTTTTACTTTGTCTGGTTATTATGAATTCCCGCTAAAAGTTCGTTCAGGTAGGTTCGATTATCGAATTTATGAGACTTATTTTAACCAGTTTGAACAATGATTTTAGTAACAGGCTTTAAGCAAAAAAAGCCACTCAAAATGAATGGCTTTACAAATATATTCGTTTGATTCCTTAATCAATAACTCCCGAACCAATCAGTTCCCCTTCATGGTACCATGCGGCAAATTGTCCCGAAACCACAGCACGTTGTGGCTCATCAAAAAGAATATACAATCCTTCGTTTTTGAAATGAATTGCTCCTTTTTGTAAAGCTTGTCTATATCTAATTCTGATATCATATCTTCTTTCACATGCTTCGGTAGGCATTAAGTCTTCACGAATCCAGTGAATTTCTTTTGTAGGAATAAACAAAGCTTTTCTTTCTAGCAAAGGATGTCCATGTCCCATACCAACGTAAATGATATTTTTCACCACATCTGTTCCAATAACAAATAGCGGCTCTTTTTTTCCTCCAACATTTAGTCCTTTTCGCTGACCTACTGTAAAAAAGTGTGCTCCATTGTGCTCACCTACAACAGTTCCATGCTCAGGTTTAAACTCATAAGGCATCGATACAGCTTCCAATGAATCTGACTTTGGAATGATCTCATCTGCTTTGTCAGGCATGATTTCAATAATCTTACCCTTCATTGCTTTTAGCTTTTGTTGAAGGAAAACAGGTAAATCTACCTTTCCAACAAAACAAATGCCTTGCGAATCTTTTTTCTCAGCAGAAGCCATCTTTTCACGACGTGCAATTTCTCTAACTTCTGGCTTTATAATGTGACCAATTGGAAACATTGCTTTGGAAAGTTGTTCCTGCGAAAGTTGGCAAAGGAAATAACTCTGATCTTTATTGTTATCCTCACCAGCAATTAAGCGATGAATTTCTTTACCATCTTTAATAATGGTTTCCTTTTGGCAATAGTGTCCGGTAGCCACATAATCAGCTCCCAGTTCCAGTGCTTTTTTTAGGAACACATCAAATTTAATCTCACGATTACAAAGAACATCTGGGTTTGGTGTACGACCTTTTTCATATTCCGAAAACATGTAATCGATCACTTTCGCGCGATATTCAACGCTTAAATCCACAAAATGAAATGGGATTCCTAGTTTTTTAGCTACCATTTGAGCGAATAAAACATCTTCTTCAAATGGGCATTCTTCGGATTTCAAACCAACGGTATCGTTCCAGTTTTGCATGAAAAGTGCTTCCACTTCATATCCTTGCTCAATTAATAGATGAGCAGCGACACTTGAGTCTACTCCTCCCGACAATCCGATTACAACTTTTTTCTTCATTACTAATTTCTCCTTCTTTTCAGCTTGCAAAAGTATTCAATTTTTGGCTTAGTGCCAATTGTCCCTGACGAATTGGGAATAATTTAACATGTAAATTTACTTATGTAATTTTTTTGGATGGAAAAATAAATTAACTTCGATAGTGTTTTATGTTGGGTATTTTAATATTGATATCTGAATTTTTAGTTTATTAAATAGAAGAAAAATGAAAAGACTTAGTTTTACATTGCTACTTGCTTTGGTAGCTATATTTGTTTCCGCTCAGGAAAAACAAGATACCTCGTATTGGAAAAAAGGAGGGATGGCTTCCATCACTTTTTCACAAACATCACTTACAAACTGGTCTGGTGGTGGAGATAATGCAGTTTCAACAAATGCTCTTTTAGATCTTTTTGCAAATTTTAACAAAGGGAAAAATAGTTGGGAAAACACTTTGAAACTGGAATATGGTTTGGTGAAACAAGGTGATGAAGGGGTAAGAAAAAGTATCGATAAAATTGATTTTACATCAAAATATGGATACAAAAATGGTGGGCATTGGTTCTACACTGCCTTGTTTGATTTTAAAACACAGTTTGCTAAAGGTTATAATTATGCAAGTACTGATGGCGAACCTGATGTAAAAGTATCGAATTTATTAGCTCCAGCTTATATGACTTTCTCTGTGGGTATGGATTACAAGCCAAACGATATTTTTTCAGCTTATATTTCACCTCTAACGAGTAAAATGACTATTGTTAATGATGATGATTTGTCAGATGCTGGAGCTTTTGGCGTTGATGCTGGAGATAATTTCAGAGGTGAGTTTGGTGCATTTACAAAATTGGCTTTGAACAAAGATTTAATGAAAAATGTAAATCTGAAAAGTACATTGGATTTGTTCTCTAATTATTCTGATAATTTTGGAAATGTTGATGTTACTTGGGATGTAATGATAAACATGAAAATTAATAGTGTTCTTACGGCAACTATTAACACATCATTGGTTTACGATGACGATGTTGATTATATTGACGATGAAGGTATGAACAAAGGACCAAAGATTCAATTCAAAGAAATTGTAGGACTTGGCTTAGCTTATAAGTTTTAAGCTGAGAACTTAAAGAATGATGCAAATAAAAAATGACGAATCAATTATTTGATTCGTCATTTTTTTATCTTCTAACCAAAGAAACTCCTGTTTTTTCCTCTACAAATAAAAAGTAATTGTAGAGTTTATAATTGATATCTAAGCCATAGTTTTCAAATAAATTGTACTCTATGTAATTCTCGAAACAAGGATGGCCTTGCAGATGTTTTTGATTCCATTCAGTTACGTAAATATGATTCCAATTTTTATAATAGGTATTGGAATGTGCCATAGCGATAGAACTCCTTGTTGCAAACCACGAGTCAAAACCAATATCTAGAATTAGGAGTTCGTACTCTGTACTATCTAACTCAGCTACTTTGGAATTGGTGTCATCAATAGGAATCGGTTTATTAAAAACGTACTGCGTAGAACAGCTATACATAAATAAACATGTAATAACGAGAAATATAATCTTTTTCATGATCAAACAATTTTAGAAATTGAAACTTGTCTTTGCAGTTTTGAATGAATCAAAAGATAAGAGCTTGTAATAGAGAAACGTGTAGGTAATGAAAAGGTTACAGATAAGATGCTAAAAAAGGATCGGTTATATAACCGATCCTTTTTAATTGATTTTATAATTTTATTAATTTTTTAGAGATAATTTCTTCTCCATCTTCAATTGAA
>JADGFH010000708.1 GCA_016743925.1 Labilibaculum sp. | reverse complement strand
GTAGTAGAACAAAGACAAAGCTATCAGCAAGAGCATTGTTATAACTGCAACAACACGACCAATTGGATTTTAGAAAAGAACGCGACTTACGCCAGTTTCTTTTTTATATCGATATTTCCGATTAAAACGCGCTATTTACATTACTGTCCTATTTGTAAAAATGGCAGTAAATTAAACAAAGAGGAATACAAAAGAATGAGGTAGGTATTGCTTATCTATTATTTCATAAGAAAATAGTACTAAGCATACTGTCTCTATTCATTTTATTGTTTATTTTTACTTGAAGTTTCTACAATGGACAATTAGTTTGTGTAAATTCGAGGTATCCCAAAAGCCAAATCTGAATACCTAAAATTCAAATTGATGAACAAATCTGTTATCGGTATTTTTATTGTTTGTACAATGATTTTAACTTCTTGTGTGCAACAAAAAAAACAAAATAATAAGCTTCCAAAAATCGCAATCGCAGGTTTTTGGATAGAATCCAGTACTTTTTCTCCTGCCAGAAGTGATATGAACTCTTTTAAACAAATGCGTGGAGAAGAAATATTCGATTACTATCCGTTCTTTGGTGTAGATTCTGCATTAAGGAAGCAAGCCAATTGGGTGCCAACCCTTCGAGCAAGAGCGATTCCTGGGGGAATGGTTACTAAGGAAACTTACGAAACTTTGATAGGTGAGATTCTTGAAAAATTGAAGCAAAATGCTCCTTTTGATGCTTTGTTTTTGGATATCCATGGAGCGAGTAGTGTAGAAGGAATGGATGATCCGGAAGGAGATTTTTTGAGAAGAGTTAGAGAAGTTGTTGGAACAGATCCACTGATATCAACCAGCATGGATTTACACGGAAATGTAACCAAAGAGCTGGCAATGCATTCCGATTTAATCACCTGTTTCCGATTGGCTCCTCACGAAGATGCCATGGATACCAGAAGAAGAGCAGTAAAGAACTTATTGGATCGCTTGGAGAGTGGCAAAGGAAAGCCAAAGTACAAAGTATGGATTCCGGTTCCAATTCTATTGCCAGGAGAGAAAACAAGTACTCGAATTGAGCCAGGCAAAAGTTTGTATGCACAGATTGACCCTTTAACAAAGCAAGAAGGTGTAATTGATGCAGCCATTTGGGTTGGATACGCTTGGGCCGATGCTCCGAGAAACAGAGCCACTGTAATGGCTTATGGCGACGATAAAGAACAAGTTTCCAAAGCCGCAGAAAAACTGGCTAAAAGCTTTTGGGACGTTCGAAAAGAATTCGAATTTGTTGCACCAGTGGCAAATCTAGAAGACTGCTTAAACAAAGCAATCGCAAGCAAAAAACAGCCTTTTATTATTAGCGATATGGGCGATAATCCTACTGCAGGTGGAGCTGGTGATGTAACTTGGACTATTCAGGAAGTATTAAAAAGGGCAGAGTTTAAAAAGGAAGATGGAAAATCCTTGATTTATGCATCGATTCCAGGGCCAAAGTTTGTTGAGCAGGCTGTAAAGCTTGGCGAAGGAGCAATGATTGATGCTACGGCCGGAGCAAATGTAGATGCCCGATATGCGCCTCCAGTAAGACTGAAGGGAAAAATCGAAAAAATAAGACATGGTGATAAACATGCGGTAACCGAAGTTGTCGTGAAAGTAGGTAGTGTACATGTTATTGTAACTAAAATACGCAAGCCGTATCATCATGAATCAGATTTTACCAATTTGGGATTAAATCCACGTAAGACGGATATTGTAATGGTGAAAATTGGTTATTTGGTTCCTGAATTATACAATATGAGAGGCGATTGGTTAATGGCACAAACGCCAGGTGGGGTAGATCAGGATTTGGAGCGTATTGGTTACAAAAGAATTCAAAGACCTATGTTTCCGCTAGATGCCGATATGGAAGATCCGGATTTATCTGCAAGAATAATTCCTTTAGCAGATGAATTAAAGTAAAAATAATAAACCCAAAATAGTAAAGGCAGTTCATTAAATGGACTGCCTTTTTTGATTTTTCACTCCCGATTCTTCAGAATAGGGTTGGGGTGAAGTTCTGGACTTTATAGACCGGTAGATGTGATATTGGATGAGGAAATTTGTTGTTGCTCAATCAGTTTTAAAGTATAGTTTAATACCGTATCCGTGTTATTTAAATAATGGTCAATAGTCGGAACTACCTGATGATCTGGAATAATGCCATGTTTGTTAGTTAAAGTGTTTGCAGTAGTTTTAACAATTCGAGTTGGAACACGTAATATAAGACCAGTATTATCTAGCTTATAACTTTTACTAAAATCATTACAAGTATATGTACCTCCTGTTTCATCGCCAATAAAAATTCCTAAGTTATTTTCTTTAACCAACGCACAAAAATGACCTGTGGTTGAAAAACAATTTCCGTTAATTAATATATATGGCTTGTTTCTGAATCTATTTTGATTTGGTTGAATAGGCTTTTTTAATTTCCGATACCACTTTACACTTTTATCAAAATAAGTAAAAGGTTTATCAGCAATATGCTGAAGAAGATACGATCCGCAAAATGGATCGCCTCCACCATTATTTCTTAAATCAATGATTAAATTTTCAATTTGACTTTCATTAATATGCTGAAAGCAACTATCAACAAATGATTTAAAGACTGGCATCTGTTTCTTATAGTATGCAAAAGAACGAATTGTTATTCTCGCTGTACTGCTTTCCAAATCCGTATCTAAACAAAGATTATTTTCGCAATTGTCTAAAAATGTCTTTGTACGATCGAGGTTTTCAGCTTGTACCAATTTTATGTCCTCTATTTTCTCGTTATGTTTTACCTTAAGCTGATACGAGCTTGGGAAATCATAAAACATGGCACACATTTGTCGGAAATAATAATTTACATTTTCTTTCTTACCCGTTTCATTGTAAGCATCACTTGGAAGATGTTTAAATATCTCCTTTCGTAGTGTTTCGACATCAACGCCGTTTATGGTCAAAATTTCATCTCCAGCTGATAACTTCTTTGCGTTATTTTTTGGATCCATAATGTATAATCTGAAGCCATCGTATCTTACATTCATAGGAAAAACCATCGATTTTGGAAGTTTATTCAATTCGTTAGACCAAACAACAGCGTGCCCACAACGAACGGCTGCAACAACTTCTTCACAAATCCAGATAAATCTTCCCACGCTTGTCGAATCAGTGATTTTATTGTATTGATCATCAATGAGCTTGTCCATTGAGTCTTTACTCGTAAAGGCGTAGGGTTGAGGATGTTTTTTTAGCAATAGTTCAACCATTTCATTAAAATCTTCCTGGTAATCTTCTAATGCGTAAATTTTGGTAACATTTCCTGTTGCACCACTAGAATTTGATTTTTGATTACAAGAAAGTAAGGTGAAAGTTATTAGAATTAAAATCAGAATTCGTTTCATGATAGTTAAGATTTGAGGGATTTAATTAAACTTCTTTTCAATAATTAAACTTGCTATAAACCATAATAATATTGAGAATAGATAAATAAG
>JADGFH010000707.1 GCA_016743925.1 Labilibaculum sp. | reverse complement strand
CTCCCCTAACGCTTTAAATCTAATTGTGGCCATAAACTCAAAATTTTTAATTATTGATAATTCAATCTATATTGCAAAAAGGGGTACTCAGCAAAAAAGTAATTGTATTTTTACTCAACACCCCCTTTAGCAATAGTACAAATGTGAATAAAAAAAATCAATTTCACAATTTCATACCTGAAAAAAACTAACACTACGCCATAAAAAAACGATAAAAACAGAGTGAGAACCCCATATTTTTATCGTTTGCGCTAATTTTTCTATCTTTTTTATAAAAAAACCTCTTTTTAGTTCATTTTTGGAATTATTTGAGCTTTTTTCTTTATTTCTACTTTTATATCTTTAGATGAATCTATTAATTCATAAAACTTAAGAATGTAGTTCATCATACCTTGTTTACTCTCCTCAGTTAAATACTTATTCTCAGAAATCAATTTTAAAAAAGATTCTTTTAGTTCCTTATAATTAGAAAAGGCATTTTCAAATTCCTCATCACTCCAAAGAAATCCTTTATACCTTCTTTTGTATTTACCATTCATATCAATTCTAGGGTCTGGTGTATAATAAGAATGATCTACAATGCTACACCAATCAAAATCAAATGGGACTGCTACAGGGATGCTATTATCATCTACAGATAAGAGATCGATGTTGTGAAGGCGAGAAACATCCCAATCTGAATTACCAACCATCATTTGAAACAAGGACAACTTCACCATATTGCCTCTTAAAATATTATACTGCTTGATATTCTTAAATTGTAAATTATTTTTCCCATTTCGCGCGGCAACATCTTTTCTGTCTTCCAAAAAGAAGCCTATTTTTTGCAATGAATCGCCAGTTATGGTATCAACAAATTGAATACGTGATAAACGAACACGATAACTATGATCATTTATTAAATTATACATTTTATAAACAAGATACTCTTTAATGGTATTTTGCTCAAAACCATCAACCGAAGATTGACAATGACTAACATATTTTAAACGATCCTGTCCTTCAAACTCTGTCCCTTTTAACAAATCAACAGGAAATTTAAATCTAAAAGGAGGAAAATTACAGTTCTGTTTTCTTCTTCTAAAATTACCACGAGTTTTAACTTTCACCTCAATTTCTTTCGGTAATGCCCAATCATCACCTATTGATTTAAACAAACATTTATGATATTTTCTCTCCTCACCAATATCATTTAATAGCGAATACATATCTGTTTTCAATTCGAGATCGAGTAACTTTTCATATTTAAACAAAGGTAGTTTCAGTAAGCTATCTCTAGTTTTACGGGAAACAGCACTAGAAGGAAGAGACATGACAAGTATCAATAAAACGAACAAAGTTTTTAATACTAAATTCTTATTTACATTCATGGTTTGCAAGATTAATGACGATCGCCTTCCCATTTTAAAGTTATAATACATTTACAGTTCTATTTTTTCTTTTCTACCATCAATAAAGCAACGATAAAACACATCATTCTCTACACACAAAACCTGTGGCTCTATTTCGGAATATCCCATTGGTACATTTATGGCTCCAACTCTATTTCCATGAATAAATCGAATTGATTCAACCTCTGTATGTCCGAAGAAAATTCGTTTTGCTTTATAGAAAGATAATACTCGATCCAATTCTTCATTATTTACAATTGAATAACTCCTTGATTTCATTAGATAGCCACGATACCATAATGGATTTTCAGGGAAATACGTTGTTTTCATAACTTCTTCATGTGACATTTCGTTATTTTCTCTCAAGCTATTTCTAATGTCATCATTAATTTGTTTCAAAGATAAGCCACGTTCTACCAAATCTGGCGATAAACCACCATGAACAAATATTAGGTCGTTAATTTTCACTACAGAATTTAAAGATCTTAACCATTTTCCTAACTCGGTATCTGCTGCAAAAAAACGAGGATAATTTAACATCAACTTCTTGCACATATATTTATATTTTGGAGCAGCATATCTAGAATCATTCATTAAAATCATCACCTCATGATTCCCCAAAATTAAATGAAGTCTACCTTTCTGAGAAATCGCTTGTCTTTGTAACTTTTTAATTAAATAAAGACTCTCTGTTACTTTATCTCCTCGATCAAAAATATCTCCAATAAAAACCAAATGACCATTACCCCAAGACCAATCTAAGTCTTCATCAATAATACCATTCTTTTGAAGTAATTCAACCATTACATCATACTCACCATGCACATCCCCGATGGCCAATATCTTTTTCACACCTGTATATTCTGATTCCTGAACAGGATATTCTCCTTTTCTTAACCAGTATCGATTCGAATCGCCTTTTTGCCCTTTAACCAAAACAGAATCACCCTTTACCTTAATTTTCTTTTCACGAATGGTAATGGTATTCCCTTCCTGTTTATGATCCACATACCATGACTTTACCAGTTTTGAATCAATCCAAAAGAAATGAGGTCCATCTGCATAATCAGGTAAATTGACATCATTAATATTTCCTTTAAATATTTTATCGTATGATGTAAATGCACCTGAACTTAACTTCCCTTTCTTTTTTTGAGCATCCACTTTTAACGAGGATACAAGTATTGCAAAAAGAAATAAAAAAGCTACATTATTTGAAAAATTTCTATTACGATCCATATTACTACTCATTTTGTGTTCAAATCAAATACCAAAATCACTACTAGTCTTTTAATCAAAAACTAAACCAAATTTTCGAAAAAATTATTTGTCCCATATTAATACAAGGAGTGTTCGGTATTGAACGAAAAAAGTATTGCAATGAAGATAGTAAAAAAAACACTATGGACAGCGTTAACAAAATTCACAAAAAAAGGGGTTCCGAAGAACCCCTAATACACTACGACTAACTAGTGCCTGAATTAGTATCCAGAATTTCGCTTTATTCAATATCTTAACGTTCTCTAATTAAGAAGATATTCGAAACACTTCGCTCTCCATATTTATCAGAAGGTTGATTCATCAACGCTTGATTTACAATCATAGTTGATGAACCTCCACCATCAAAATTCAATGCTTCATCGCAACCTAATTTTTTAAGATATTTCCCTAATTCTTTTAATTTCATTCCTATACTATAATTTGGTTGGCGACCATCTACAACAAGCATATACAGATAATTGTTTTTGTGATCAATACCAATCGCAGTTCGCGGATGTCTATCATTCCAAAAACCTTTCCTACTTAGCCCTTCTCTATTTTTAAAATTGATAATTCTTTTCCCATTCTGAATTAACCGAGGTAAGCCTCCTATCATAAAATGCGGAGCAACACCCTCAGGTGAAATACTTAAACGAATATCAATAGTGTCATTTTCTCTAATTATTTTTTCAACTGAACATCCCAAACCTAAATAATTGCAACCTGACATAAAATTGAGAGAATCTGGATTAACAAAACACTTTTCAACCTGATAACGACCAACAGAACCAATAACAGCTTTTTTTAATGGCTTTAACCTCCAATATACTACTGAGTCATTCTGAAC
>JADGFH010000706.1 GCA_016743925.1 Labilibaculum sp. | reverse complement strand
GAATATATCTTATTTTGAATATATTTTTATTTTGACATAAATGAGGCATTTCTTTCCCTTTTACTTTCATTCTTGAAATTTTAAATATTTTTGATTTGTTAAGGCATTATTTATTAATTGGTTATCCAATTAATAAGGCGGTTAGGAAATCATTTTAAAATAGTAAGACATCTATCTGATTGATGACACGTACGCAAATAAAAAAAACAATTTTATTACCGAACCAATTAATGATAAGACGTTATTTTTTTAAAAACCCCTAGGAGAATTACATTTTATTGTAAGTAACATATTTAGATTGTTTTGAATAGTCTGTTTTTTTATAGGTTTAATAGATGAAAAGTATAATTGATAATAATATTTTATTTTTTTTGAGAATATCAATTAAGCTGAAGCATTAACTGAGGTAATAATCAGTATGATAGGTTTTGTGATTCTTAATCATCCTTGTTGACTTCTGTATAAGTATCGTCTTTTTGGTAAGTAATAAATATGCCTAACATTAAAACGAATATTTTGAATTAAATAAAGAATGTGTTTGTTGTGCTAAAATTGCAAGCATCTATTATTTCAGCTTGGCTATAGTATAAAAACAGATTAAGCGCTAAATACCCTACATAAAAACACAAAAAAAAGTAATTTTCATTTAACTATTTGAATATCCAACATATATGCTTTCTGGTGCGCTGATTGGCTTAGAATTCGGCTTTTAAGTAAAAAATGACTTGTTTTGAAATTATTATTGAGATAATTGTCAGTGAATTTTACTTACGATTCACCATAACAATCTAATCGATTTCTAATTTTAGTAGGAAAAATGAATAGCTGCAAATGGGATTTCTTCATTTTATAGCTGATGAAAAACAGAATTTGTTTCGAGTATGAAATCTAATTTATGCCTTAGATGAGTACAGAAAGGATGTTGCTTCATCCAAGTTTTTACAAAAATAAAGGAGATAAAACTGATGTTTTATCTCCCTTCTAATACTATTTAAAATTAACGATTAGCTTAGTCTCGAACTTGTCCATCTCCAATTATAATCCATTTGTAAGATGTTAATTCTTCTAAAGCCATTGGACCTCTAGCATGTAATTTTTGAGTGCTGATTCCTATTTCAGCACCTAAACCGAATTGGGCACCGTCTGTAAAAGCAGTTGATGTATTAGAATAAATTGCAGCAGCATCAACAACAGAAGAAAATTTATTAATAGTGTTGCTGTTTTCACTAATGATAGCTTCACTGTGTTTAGAGCTGTATTTATAAATATGGTCAATAGCTTCCTCAAAATTAGTTGCCGTTTTAATAGACATTTTATGACTCAAGAATTCAGTCCCAAACGAATTCTGATCTGCTTTATTAAGTAATGACTTAGGATAGGATTCTTTAATTGCGTTATAGGCTACTTCATCTGCAAATATTTCAACCTGCTTTTCTTGTAAATTGCTCACTAAAGCAGCTAAGTCAAAAATCCTATCTTCATGAATTATCAAGCAATCTAGAGCATTGCAAACACTAACTCGTCTTGTTTTTGCATTAAATACAATATCTTTTCCTTTATTTAAATCTCCATCCTTGTCAAAATAGGTATGAACGATACCAGCACCTGTTTCAATTACAGGGACTTTAGAGTTCTGACGTACCGAATTAATCAGGTTTTGTGAGCCTCTAGGAATTAACACATCAACAAAGCCAACAGCGTTCATTAGTTCTTTGGCCGCTTCTCTTTCTGGTGGAAGCAACTGAATAATATCTGAATCTATTTCGAAAAGCTCTAGTGTGTTTTTTATTAAGGATACTAAAGCCTTATTCGAAAACTCCGCATCACTACCTCCTTTAAGTACGCATGCATTACCCGATTTGAAACACAAAGCAAACACATCAAGCGTTACATTAGGGCGCGCCTCGTAAATAATACCAATTGTACCTAACGGTACACTTATCTTCTTAATCTCAAGTTGGTTGTCGAGAGTCTTTTTCGATAATTCTCTCCCTAATGGTGAAGGTAGGCGCAATGTGTTTTCAATATCGCTTGCAATACCTTCAATTCTTTCTTCATCGAGCAAAAGCCTGTCGTATTTTGGATCGTGTATCGACATTTTAGCTAAATCTTTCTTATTTTCTTCAATAATAAGATCCTTCGCTTCGCGTAGCGAAATAGCAAGCTGTTGTAGTACCTTATTAATTTTATCAGAATCAAGTAAACACATGCTTCTTGAGGCTTCCTTTACCTTATATAGTTGTTCTGTACAATTCATTTTATTTGATTTTAAGAGGTTCAACAAAATCTATTAATTATTTAATAGAGAAAAAGATAGTCATAGTGTACTAAAGGTCTAGCTCCTGATTTTCCAATATAATTGCTTGCTTTTTCTTTGTTGTATTGAGTTTTTCCCAGTCCAATAACCTTTCCCGATTGCCCAACTATTTTAATGATATCACCCTTTTCAAATTCACCTAGTATCTCAATGAGGCCAATTGGTAATAAACTTGTAGCCTCTTTAGAAGATAATGCATCTTCGGCACCTTTGTTAATTATTAATCTCGCTTTCTCAAAGCCATCAGAACCTGCAAGCCATTGTTTTACTGTAGATGCCTTTTTGCTAGCCGTAAAACTTGTGTGTTTTACCTTATTCGGTGAATTTATTAAATCCAATACAATATTATCTACGCCACCATTTGCAATGTGAACTGGAATACCAGATTTTGCAACTCTTCCTGCAATGCTGCACTTTGTGAGCATTCCACCTCTTCCAAAATTGGATTTTTTCGTTGTGATGAATTGCTTTAATCGATTAACATCTCCATTTACCGTTTGCAATAGCTCTGAATCAGAGTGTTCCGGGTTTCCGGTATAGATTCCATTTATATTACTCAACAAATAGAGCGCCTCTACATCCATCATGGATGCAATTAAGCCAGATAGTTCGTCATTATCAGTAAACATTAGAGCAGTAACCGAAACAGCATCATTTTCATTTACAATTGGAAGAATACCGTTTGTTAACAAAGAATTCAAACAGTTTTTCATGTTTAAATAATGCTCTCGTGTTCTAAAGTCTTGTTTGGTAACCAAAACTTGTGCACATTCAATTTCAAATTCCTTTAAAAATGAAGAGTACTTATTTAATAGTTCAACTTGCCCAACAGATGACCAAATTTGGCGAGCAGAAACGGTGTCTAGTTTTTCGGGTAAACTAAACTTGCTTTTTCCTGCTGCTACCGCGCCTGAAGATACAAGTATGCACTGGATACCCTTTTTATGCAATTCTGAAATCTGAAAAACGATATTTTTTATTCTGGAAGTATTTAATTCTCCATTTTCTTCTGTGAGAACATTAGAACCTATTTTGATACAAATTCTTTTCATGATATAATAATGTATAGCATTACTAAGCAAGAGGTGAGTTCTCGAGCTTTGCGTATAATGAATAGTGATTAAATTGAAATGCCTCCCTTTTTCTGAAGGAGAAGCTAGAGTGTTTGAATACTCTGATTAACACATA
>JADGFH010000026.1 GCA_016743925.1 Labilibaculum sp. | reverse complement strand
AAAGCTTATCTTAAGAGCTTTTAGAAGTTGAGTTTGAGTAATTATTATAGTTATTAACAGGTAAATAGCCAGTGACACAAAGTTTTGAACATACCCAATAGGTATATTTTTACCTCCTAACAGTACCTCCCAAACATCCTTTAGGATTACTTTTTCATGATTTAAGATGCTTGTGACATCCTCGAAGATCAGTTCAAGTGCTTTAAGGATCTTAATTTGATGGTCCAAGCTATTTTTGTACTTCATTAAGATCTCTAAATGGTATCGCTAGAACTAAAAATGGTGCTTGAAGATGTTTTTTTGAGGCTCGAGAACAAAAAGACTAATAAAAACCTGACAGGTTAAATTTACAAGATGCAAATCAACCTGTCAGGTTTTATTAAAATATCCTTTTAGAATAAGATAGTTCAGGATATAATTTGCATCAATTTATTTTGCCTCGACAATTTTTTGTGTTTGTTCTCTTCATTTGTTTAAGGGATGTACTAAGATATAAAGTTTTAAATATTTATTGAGAAAAATAACTTAATACTAATATTTGACATAAAAAACATCATTCTAAATAAGATTATTCTCAGATAAATCATACCTTAGTAAATAACGTTTTCTGTTTTAAGGATTTAAATAAAATCAACAACATGGCATCTGCAAATATTCCATTAGAGCATGATACATACTATCACATTTATAATCGAGGAATTAATGGCTGTGATTTATTTAGAAATATTGATGATTACAAACACTTTTTAAGACTTTACGAGAAGTATATTGAGTCTATTGCCGATACTTTTGCTTGGGTATTGATGCCTAATCATTTTCATTTGCTGATTAGAATAAAATCGGAGAAGGAAATTGGGATCTACAAAAATTTAAACTCTAACGGGTCTAAAGACTCCGTCAGGTTTCAAACTAAGCCAAACGAATACCTATCAGAGTCCGAAGGACCTGATAGAGTTGGTATCAAAAAGCCAAATCCAACAAAACACTTTTCACATCTTTTTAATGCGTACGCAAAATATATTAATAAAAAATATCAGCGAACAGGTTCATTATTTGAACATCCATTCAGAAGAAAGCAAGTAGAAGATGAAGCATACTTAAGGACATTGGTTCTATACATACACAACAATCCAATTCATCATGGCTTTACGAATATTGCCGTGGACTATCCCTGGAGTAGTTATCTAACTTGCTTATCGGTAAAACCGACAAAACTATTAAAGAAAGAAGTTGTTGGTTGGTTCGATGATCAGGCTAATTTTAAATTCATGCATCAGTTACACATCGATTTTATGAAAATGGAAGAATGGTTGGAGATCTAATTCGATCAATCTATTAAACCAACCTGACAGGTTATTTACATGATGTATTTTAACCTATCAGGTTTCCTTCAATAAAAATAGCCTACTCGAAATACATCGAGCAGGCTTTACAAACATTAGTTAGTGGTATCGTTATCTATTTCTCTAATTGTTCAGTAAGCTTTTTGATGATTTGTTTGGCATCCCCAACGATTCCCAAATCAGCTACCTGAAAAATAGGAGCATGTTTGTCTTTATTTACTGCAATAATTAAATCAGAATCTTCCATACCAGCAACGTGCTGAATGGCTCCTGAAATACCAAATGCAAAATATAAATCAGGACGAACTGTTTTTCCAGTTTGCCCTACTTGGCGATCGTGACCAATGTAACCAGCATCAACCATAGCACGAGAAGCAGAAACCTCTGCATCTAATGTTTCAGCCAATCCGTCCATTGCTTCAAAACCTTCTTTATTACCAATTCCACGTCCACCAGAAACCAAAATTCTAGCTTCGGTAATATCGATCAAATCAGTTTCTTCCTTAACGGTTTTCAATAGCTTTACCTTGAACTTTGCAGCATTAAATTTCACTTCATAGTTCACAATAACTCCTGTACGACTTTCGTCTGCATCCATTGCAAACAATACACCCGGACGAACAGTACCCATTTGTGGGCGATGCTTTTTACAAACAATAGTTGCCATCAAGTTACCTCCAAAAGCAGGACGAGTCATTAACATCTCTCCCTTTTCACCAATCTCAATTTTGGTACAATCAGCAGTTAAACCTGTGCTAACACGAGCCGATACTCTTGGGCCTAAATCACGACCTAAAGTAGTAGCACCAATCAACATCGATTCTGGCTTTCTTTCATTGATAATTTGGCAAATTGCCTGTGTATATGGTTCTGTAGTATACTCTTTTAATTCAGGAGCATCAACAACAATCACCTCATCGGCACCACGAGCAATTAAGCCCTGTGCCTGATCAGCAATTCCATCTCCTAATAACATTGCATACACCTTATCGTTCAACTCATCAGCTAATTTTCTAGCCTGTCCTAATAATTCTAAAGCTACGTTCTGAATTACACCTTCGCGTTGCTCTATGAAGACATATATGCCTTTATATTCTTCTAAATTCATATCACTATTTATTAATTTCTGTTACAATCCGCCCAATACTTCGTTATTCTCATTTTTCCAGTCAGTCATTTACAGAACGTAAACTCCCAACTGTAAAAACTCAAAAGCCTTGTCTTAAACGCATTCTTATCAGAAATTGAGTTTTAAAAACTATTAATTAAGAATGAATTTCTCTTTTAATTTCTTGATGATGATTCCTACAGCCTCATCGGTCTCTACCTCGTAAAGCTCTCCTGATGGTTTCAAGCCACGTGCAAATGCTTTGTGCACGCTAGTTGGAGATCCTTTCAAACCAAGATCTTTCTCATCAACTTCAATTTCGTTGAATCCCCACACCTCAACTTCGTTTTGGTAAGCAGCTACAATACCACCTACATTCATGTAGCGAGGCGTATTTGCCGATGAAAGAACAGTTACCACACAAGGTGCTTCTACCTCTAGCATTTGGTATCCTTCTTCGATATGACGTTTCATAGTGAAAGTCTTGTCTCCGTCGAATTTCAAATCTTCTAGGTAAGATACCTGAGGTAAATCAAGATGCTCAGCAATCTGAGGACCTACCTGAGCAGTATCGCCATCAATTGCCTGGCGACCTGTAATCAAAAGATCGAAATCGATCTTTCTTAAGGCACCTGCCAAAGCGTGAGAAGTAGCCAATGTATCAGCTCCAGCAAATTTACGATCTGTTAAATGAATGGCACGATCAACTCCCATGGCATAAGCTTCACGAAGAATTAAATCTGCCTGAGGAGGTCCCATAGTAATTACGGTTACGTGAGCTCCTTTTTCATCTTTTAATTGCAATGCCATTTCTAAACCACTTTTATCATCAGGGTTCATAATACTTGGCACACCGTCACGGATCAAAGTTCCCGTTTTCGGATCTATTTTTATTTCGGTTGTATCCGGTACCTGTTTAATACAGACAACTATTTTCATTTCTTTTGATTTTATTGAAACAGTACGGACATGACATATCATGTCCCTACATATATTAAATCCCTATTTCAACATGTTAGCTGAAATTACCATCTTCTGAACTTCTGATGTTCCTTCGTAGATTTCTGTAATCTTCGCATCACGCATCATACGTTCCACCGGATATTCTCTTGTATATCCGTATCCACCATGAAGCTGAACTGCTTTGTTGGTAACTTCCATTGCTGTTTCAGCAGCATAAAGTTTAGCCATTGCAGCATCTACCGAATAAGGTGCTTTAGCATCTTTTTTGTAAGCTGCTTTGCGTACTAACATACGAGAAGCTTCTGTCTTGGTATTCATATCAGCCAACTGAAATTGTGTATTCTGAAATGCAGAAATCGGACGACCGAATTGCTTTCTTTCTTTCACATATTTCACTGTTTCGTCGATAGCACCTTGAGCAATACCCAAAGCTTGTGCAGCGATACCAATACGACCACCATCTAAGGTTTTCATAGCAATACCAAATCCTTTGCTCAGCTTACCCAACATGTTTTCTTTAGGAACAATACAGTTCTCGAATACCAACTCGCAAGTTGCAGAACCACGAATACCCATTTTCTTCTCTTTCTTTCCGATAGAGAAACCAGGTGTATCCTTCTCAATAATAAAAGCAGTAATTCCACGAGTTCCTTGCGACTTATCAGTCATTGCCAAAATCACATAAACGTGAGCAAATTCAGCATTGGTAATAAAAATCTTACTACCATTAATGATAAAGTTATCACCATCCTCGATTGCAGTTGTTTGCTGACCAGCAGCATCGGTACCCGCATTTGGTTCTGTTAAACCAAAAGCACCAATCCACTCACCAGAAGCCAATTTTGGAAGGTATTTTTGTTTTTGTGCTTCGGTACCATGTTCCATAATTGGAGCGGCACACAACGAAGTATGAGCTGATACAATAACGCCTGTAGTTGCACAAACTGCTGATAATTCTTCAACAGCCATAGAGTACATCACGTTACTTCCACCTGCTCCGCCATATTGTTTTGGAATGGGAATACCCATAATTCCAATTTTGGCCATCTTCTCCACTGTCTCGATCGGAAAACGTTCCAAATCATCCACCTCAGCAGCCAAAGGCTTTACTTCTCTCTCAGCAAAATCTTTAATCATTTGCTGAAATAACACTTGTTCTTTTGTTAAGCTAAAATCCATATTCTTTATTAGATGTTTGTAGATAAAACACAGTACGCCTCTAAACTCATCACAATAAATCCCTATTTGCAAGGGTTGAGATAAGACAGATTACCTACCGCGCTTTAACCACTCAGTACTAATTACACGTTTTTCAAAATTAATGCAGTACCCATACCACCACCGATACAAAGTGAAGCCAATCCGTACTCTTTTCCAGTACGCTTCATTTCGTGAATCAAACTAACAGTAATACGAGTTCCTGATGCTCCAATTGGATGACCTAAAGCAATTGCTCCACCGTTTACATTGCATCTTTCTTTAAAGAAATCAGCATCAACAGCGTGATCTTCGCTCAATTGTTTCACAACTCCTAATGATTGAGCAGCAAAAGCTTCGTTCAATTCAAGCACTTCCATTTGCTCCAATTTCATATCCGCTTTCTTCAATACATTAGCAACTGCAGGAACTGGTCCCATACCCATAATTGCAGGATCAACACCACCTTGACCGGTAGCTACGATTTCTGCCAATGGAGTTAGGCCATGCTCTTTTACAGCTTCTTCCGATGCAACCAATACAAAAGCAGCACCGTCGTTAATTCCTGAAGCATTACCAGCAGTTACCGTACCATCTTTCTTAAAAGCTGGACGTAAACCACCTAATTTTTCTTCGTTTGTTCTTCTGTTGATGAATTCATCAGCATCAAAAACAATTGTTTCTCTACGAGATTTGATCTCTACAGGAACGATTTCATTTTTGAAATTTCCATTATCTTGAGCTGCTGCTGCCTTCGACTGAGAACCAAATGCAAAAGCATCTTGCTCTTCGCGAGTTAAGCTATATTTAGCAGCAATATTTTCTGCTGTAATACCCATGTGATAACCTTCAAAAGCATCTGTTAAACCATCAAAAACCATATGATCTACTGCTTTCAAATCCATCATTTTGTGTCCGCCACGAACTGTTCCTGGCATTACAAAACCTGAGTTTGACATGTTTTCTGTACCTCCAGCAAGAATCAAATTCGCTTCACCTGCTTTGATGTTAGCATAAGCCAAATTGATTGTCTTCATACCTGAACCACAAATCATATTGATTCCGTAAGCAGGAACTTCTTGTGGAATTCCAGCTTTGATAGAAGCCTGACGAGCAACTCCTTGACCTTGACCAGCCGAAAGGATATTACCTACAACAACCTCATCTAATTTTGCTGCATCAATACCTGTTTCTTCAACGATATTTTTGATTACAGTAGCAGCTAAATCAGCAGCTTTAACAGGAGTTAATGCTCCTAAAAATTTCCCGATTGCAGTACGCTTTGCTGCAACAATATATACTTTGCTCATATCTTAATTTTTACGCATTTCAATTAAATCCTCAGCAATAATTAATTTTGCATCGGTAGCCTCTTGAATTTGCTCAAGGGTAAACATTGGATTGTATTCCTTTAAAAGAATTCCTTCTGGAACAATATCCATAACACCCATTTCTGTGATAATCATATCTACCTGACCAGCAGCCGTTAAAGGAAGATTGCAATCTGTCATGATTTTGTGATTTCCTCGAGCAGTATGTTCCATTGCAAGAATTACTCGCTTAGCTCCAACGATTAAATCCATAGCTCCTCCCATTCCAGGAGTCTTTTTACCAGGAATAATCCAGTTCGCTAAATTTCCTTTTTCGTCTACCTGAAGAGCACCTAAAATAGTCACATCAACATGTCCACCTCTAATGATTCCAAAAGAAACAGAACTATCGAAACTACTTGCTCCATCTTTACAAGTGATAAATCCACCGCCAGCATTTACAAAATCAGGATCTTCTTCTCCTTCAGCAGGAGCAGCACCCATTCCTAACAAACCATTTTCCGATTGCAGTGTAACATTTACATCAGCAGGTACAAAGTTTGGGATAATTGTAGGCAATCCAATTCCAAGGTTTACTACATCTCCATTTTGTAATTCAAGAGCAGATCTCTTAGCAATCACCTCTCTGATTTCTTTTTTATCCATTTGAGTGTTTTTTTAGTATTCAGTATCAAGATGTAAGTATCAAGACTTAAATCCTGATACTTTGTACTAGTTTCTCCGTATTTATGCGTTCAATCTTCTGCTTAATTCTTGTGCGGCATAAGATGCTACGTCATCAGCATATTTGTTCATTCCGAATCCTGCATCGTAACCCAATTCTTTAGCAAGCTCGTGAGAGATTCTTGGTCCACCACAAATCAAAATTACTTTTTCGCGTAATCCTTCCGCTTCCATTAATTCCACCAACTCAACAAGATTCTTAATGTGAACATCTTTTTGAGTTACAGTTTGTGAAACCAAAAGAACATCAGCTTTGAATTCGATTGCCTTGGCAATAAATTCTTCGTTTGGCACCTGACTTCCCATATTTAAAGCTTCCATTGTTTCATAGCGCTCTAAACCGTAATGTCCTGCAAATCCCTTCATGTTCATAATTGCATCGATACCTACCGTATGCGCATCTGTACCTGTGCTAGCACCAAGAACACGAATCGAACGACCAATATTTTCTTTCACGAAATCATCTGTTTCGTGCATATCCATTGCTGTTGCTTCTACTTTAGGAACACTAATTCCTGTAAAATCAACAGTATGAACACAATTGCCGTAGCAATTAAAAAAGGTAAATCCTTCCATTAGTTCTTGAACAAACACTACCTGTGGATTTTCAAAACCCATTTTTCTCATCATTTGCTTAGCCGCTTCAATAGCTTCTTCGCCTTTTACAACAGGAAGTGTAAAACTAACCTGAGTTTTACCATCATTCATGGTATCACCGTAAGGTTTGATCTTTGTTAGATCAAGCGTTTTATCAAATTCGTTGGAATCAGTTGAATATAGACCTCCACTCATTTTTTTATCTCCTTCTATATTTAGTCCCGTAGTTATCGGGATGAAATGTCAATTAATCTATTTCTTATGCAATATTTCAATGAAAGGATTGAAGTAGTTGCTTCCTTTTTCTACAACTCCAGCCAAACCTTTACCACCATCTTTCGGACGTTTGATATCAGCAAAAATTCCTTTTTCAAGCGCTGTAAACAATCCTTTTTTTTCGATTTTCTCAACCAACTCGGTCGCATCATCAAGAACTTTTGCTGCACGCTGACGAATAATTCCGCCTTCTTTAAATTCCATCTCGTCACCAATACTCTTCATATTATTGAAGATGTATTTCGCATTCTCGATAGAAAGATATCTGTCGGACATGAACGGTGTGTGAATTGCTTCAGTAAGCATTCCCAACAATTGAATTCCTTGTCCTGTCCAAATTGAAATTTGATTGAATAATGCATCCTGAATCTGACCTTTGAAAATATTTCCAGTCATGAATTTTGTTGGAGGCATATATTTTAAAGGAGCCTTAGGAAAAATCTCTCTGATCATTTGAGCTTGACCTAGCTCAAAAAGGAAGCCATTCTCTAGACCTGGCTCCATTTCGAAAGCGTGACCTAATCCCATTTGTTCTTCAGGTAAACCAGCTACCACAGCCAACTGCTCGTTAATAAAATCAGAAGCCAAAACTGTATGAGCTTCATCAAATGCATCAGCAGTTGTTAGGTAATTATCTTCTCCGGTGTTAATAATTACACCAGCAAAACCATTCAATAGTCTTGAGAAATACTGATCGACAATGGTACGTTGCATGTTGATGTCGCGGAAAAGAATACCGTACAATGCATCGTTCAGCATTACGTCCAAACCTTCAATTGCTCCCATAGCAGCAATCTCTGGCATACACAAACCAGAACAGTAATTACACAAACGAACGTATTTTCCTTCTTCTTCGCCAACCTTATCTAAGGCTGTACGCATAATACGGAAATTCTCTTGCGTTGCAACAGTTCCACCAAAACCTTCGGTTGTTGCTCCGTAAGGTACATAGTCAAGTAAAGACTGACCAGTTGTACGAATTACAGCAATAATATCAGCCCCCTGACGAGCCGCAGCCTCAGCCTGAATAACATCTTCGTAGATATTACCAGTTGCAACAATCACATACAAATAAGGCTTTGGCCCTTCGCCAATGGTATCGATGTAATTATCTCTTTTCGCTTTGCGATCTCTAATTACCTTGATACTTTTCTCAACAAAAGGTTGAATTGCCTTGTGAATTTCTTCCGTTGAACGAACAGGAATCTTAGTCAGATCCAATTCTCCAATAGAAATTTTCTCAGCAATTTCTTGAGGATTTAATCCTGTTTCCAGAATCGCATTTCCCAAAAAGAACATTACACCTTCGCTCAAAACGCCTTTTTCCTGAAGTTCATCAACAACAACATTTGGTAATGGTACCTCGTTATTATCAACTCCGTCAATTCCTAAAAGACGACACAAAGTACGCTCAACAGAAACTGTTGAGTAGTTGTCAACGAATGTTTGAACATTGTCTGCAATTCGCTTCGACACCTCTTTTGCGTGTCCAACTTTTTTAAAGTCAAGACCTAGTTTACTCCTTTGCATTTTCAATTATCCTTTTAATGTATTTTCCTTGCTAGCTTCTTCATCCAAATGGTTTTGTGCTCTTTCAATTATCTCTTTATCAATTCCCAATAAAGAAGCAATTCGAAGCGCTTCATGAGGAACTTCCCCTTCAAGATCCTCAACCAATGAATAATCCATATAACTGTTAATATTTTTGTGGGTGATTACTTTTCCACCCAAATCCTTGTCCAAACCTTTCACTCGAAGTTTTCTGAACTTGGATTTTAAACCACTGTAATGAGTGGTGATCACACTTTTAATTTTTCCTTGATAAAAAATATCTGCAACAGCATTCACAATTGCCAAACCTTCCACTGGATTTGTTGTTCGAGCCAATTCATCAATCAAAATCAAAACCCTATTCTTATTTTGCGAATCCTTTACCATATGGCTCACATTCAACATTTCCGAAGCAAAAGAAGACAAGCCATTTAATTCTGATTGCTCATCGCCTACCGATATCATTACTTTATCAACAATGCTAATTTGCGCCGATGTTGCTGGAACAAAAAAGCCAAATTGAAACAAATACTGACAAAGAGCGAGTGTTTTTAGCACCACTGTTTTTCCAGCCATATTTGCCCCAGTAATCAAACAAACCGATTTTTCAAGATCAATATCAATTGCTTGATATTTCTTCTTTTGGTTTGCCAGTTCATTTTTAATCATCGGGTTGAACATTCCCCTATATGAGGTTTTTTCTTCTGATATTTCTGCTTTACTTAGATCCCATTTCTTTACCTGAATCGCTTTCGCGATCAACAAATCTAGATGAGCCAATTGATTTAGTGCATTCGAAAGAATAGCTCCAAACTGAGAAATTTTAGTACAAAGTTCTTCTCGAACTCTTGCTTCAATTTTCTGCATTTTGGTAAACAAAGCTTCTGTATCAGAATCGTCATTCTTACTTTTAGCCAATTTCAACTCTTTACGAACCTCGGCCAATTCTTCTGAATAATTATCGTAGATATAAAAAGATGGAATCTTAGTGTTCTGAGGATCCAACAAACGAATTAGTTTGCTTAAATCAGGAACAGTAAGAATGTTTTCTTTTCCTTCTTTCTGCAAGTCCTCAATTTCCTTAACTACTAAAGAGAACACCTTAATTTCGAACAATTCCACATCGTCAAGAACCAAATTTCCAATCAAGTTGTTCACACTGCCGCGGATATCGCGAAGCTGAGCCAATTTGTTTTGAATTTTGTCTATTAATTCAGAATCTAATCCTAAAGTATTTACTGTTTTATCGACCAAAGTCAATTCAGCAGTAATCTCCTTTTCGCAGCACATCATTTTCGAATCAAGCAGGTAGCGTCTTCCCATTGGAGATCTTAAATCAAGATCTTCAGCAAGAAACTGCAATCCACTTGTAGGTAGTACTTTTCGAAACAATACCGACTGCGAATTTGTATTAAGCCTAGCATCACTTCTTTTGCTATTCTTAACAATTTCAACATCTGCATTATGTCTTGAATTTACCTTCATATTAAACTTCGAATCTGGCATAACATGCTACAACTTTTTTATATCGTACACAGGAACATTAACCTTATCCTGTAAAGCATTTTTCAATTCATCCGAATTTAATCGGTAACCATCGGGCGAAACAGGATTAATTGTTATTGCTAACAAATTGGTTTTCTTCAAAACCTGCATTCGTCCACCTCTTTTTACAAAAGCATAATAAGTTTCCGGATTTGCAAACACTCTTGTAAAATCTCTTACAATCAAGTTGATTTCAGAAATCTGTTTCTGATTTTTCAAAAACGCTAAAAACTGATCGGTTACGGCGCCACTTACAAAAAAGCTATTGCCATGCTTAAACAGTTTGTCCTTTTCTTTCTTAATCAGCAAAACAGAACTAATTCCTGTAGCTTTTACATTTCCTTTAGAATCGATAGCCCAAATACCATTTTCAACTTTAGCTAATTGAGCTTTCAAACACCTATCAATCTCCGGCAATTGAATCAAATCATATACGTACTTGGTTTTGTAAACCAGTTGCGTAATATTTGCCGAAAGTGCTGCTCCTGTTGCCAATATCATGGCTTCGGTTACAGCAGGTGATCCTATGCTCTTGCGAGATAAAGCACCATCTACAATGGTTAACGCTACTCCTTTATTTTTTAAATCAGCAATTAACTCCTTAATGGAATGATTGCTGGCCGGTCCTGATAAAAGAACCTTGCCTTTGCTCAATGCTTTTGCGGTAACCAATCGACCTAAACTAGTTGATTGACGAGAAATATCAACGACTTCTGAAATCAGTTTTCGCTGTTTGTAATGCAATTCCGAAGTCACAAATAGCATCCCTTCGCTAAGCTCAATTTCCGGCTTATGTGTTTGTGAGACTTGATCGCGGCTTTCACCATCAATACCAATCGACGTAAGTGCAATTTGTTTATGGCTGTCTCGAAGTCGAGACAGCACATAATTCAAACACTCGGTTTTTCCGGTATTTTTTTCAAGTCCAACAATTGAAAGACTAGTGTATTTTTGTATGTCGTTAAGAAACGGCATTCTTCTTTTTATTTCTGTCTTTACGAGCTAAATGATCTGGTTCGATGGATAATTTCTCCCCATTCAATAAGGAAGCAACCCCTTCGTGCTTTTCATTCATCGTACAATCCGGACAAGTACAATCATCATCGTAATGCTTAGGCTCTGTATAAGTTGTAATTACACCTTCGAAGTTTCTCATCACCACTTTCCCTGGACTCTGCGAAACAACATACTGAGGCATAACTGGAGTTTTACCTCCTCCACCTGGAGCATCAACCACGAAAGTTGGCACAGCAAAACCAGAAGTATGTCCACGTAAGTTCTCGATAATCTCGATTCCTTTAGATACTGGAGTTCTGAAATGCTCTAATCCCATTGAAAGATCACACTGATAAATATAGTATGGACGAACACGGTTATACACCAAATTGTGCATCAATTTTTTCATGATGTGAACACAATCATTAACCCCTTTAAGTAATACTGATTGATTTCCTAAAGGAATTCCAGCATTTGCCATACGCGCTAAAGCGTCCTTCGCATCTGGAGTAATCTCATCAGAATGATTGTAATGAGTATTCACCCAAACTGGATGATATTTCTTCAACATATTTACCAAGCCCTCAGTAATACGTTGAGGCAATACAACCGGTGTACGAGTTCCAATACGGATAATCTCTACATGAGGAATATCTCTTAATCGGCTAATGATACTCTCTAATTTATCATCGCTAATCAACAAAGCATCACCACCAGAAAGAACAACGTCTCTTACCTGAGGTGTATTTGCGATGTACTCAATTGCTTTTTCGATATTGTCCTTAGGTGTTGACGCATCTGACTGACCAGCAAAACGACGGCGAGTACAGTGACGACAATACATCGCACACATATCAGTAATCAAGAACAATACTCGATCTGGATAACGATGTGTTAATCCTGGAACGGGAGAATCTTCGTCCTCGTGCAAAGGATCCAAAAGATCAGCATCGGAATGATGTACTTCTGCTGCAGTTGGGATCGCCTGCTTACGAACTGGACAGTTTGGGTTTTCCTGATCAACTAAAGTCAAATAGTAAGGCGTAATAGCCATACGTAATGTCGCTAATGATCTGCGAACTCCTTCTTCTTCCTCTTCAGTTAAAGTAATGTATTTCTTTAACTGCTCTAGTGTTTCAATACGGTTTCTAACCTGCCATTTCCAGTCATTCCACTGAATATCGGTTACCTCAGGAAACATCGATCTGCGTCTGTCGTTGTTCGTCATTATACGTATAGTTTTTCAAACAATTCTCTAATTCCTTTTGAATTTCTTACAATATCAAGCGTAAGGTCGGCATGCCCTATTGCATAACCATTACCTACAATCATGTCAACATCTTTACCAACACCTTCTGCTCCAAGAGCGGCCTTGCTAAACGAAGTTGCCATAGAGAAGAAATAAACACATCCTCTATCTTTTGTAATTAAGATCGACGACATTTCTGTAGAAGCAACGTTTACATTGTTGATTACTACATCGCATCCTTCTTCGCCAGTAATTTCTGTTACTCTTGTGTAAACATCCATTACGTCTGTAGCATCACCAATAATAACATCGGTAGCTAATCCAAGATCTTTAATACGTTGTGCATTTTCCTTAGAATACTCCACAACGATTACTTTTCCTTTAGGGCCAACTTTTTCCATTGCTTGGTAGCAGCAAAGCACACCTGATTTACCACCACCACCGATGATACAAACGGTGTCGCCTTCTTTTACCAAACGATCAACCTGAGCAGGAGCACCAGCAACATCAAGAGCTGCTAAAGCCAATTTCTCTGGAAGATCAGTTGGAAGAACTGCATACAAACCACTCTCAAAAAGAATTGCTTGTGCGTCAACATCAACCTGATCGTTAGAAAGGTTAATGTTTGTGATCTTTTCAATCTTAAGAGGAGTTAATGATAAAGAGACTAATGTTGCAATCTTATCACCAACCTTTAAATCTTGATTTGGAAAGTTAGGACCAACAGCCTTAACCGTACCAATCAACATTCCACCAGAACCCGTTACCGGATTTTGCATTTTTCCACGCTCACCTACAATAGAAAGAATCATTTCTTTCATTTTTGTAGTCTCAGCATCGCAAGCACCCTTTATCTGAGTAAAACTTGCCGAATCAACATTCAATGTCTGAACATCAATTAAAACTTCATTGTCGAAAATCGACATTGTGTTATCCAACTTCTGAGCTGGTTGCGGAAGAGTCCCTTTTGGTTCAAGTACTCTGTGTGTTCCGTATTTATTTCCTTTGTTCATTTTTATAAGCTGTTAGCTGTTGGCAGTTGGCTTTTAGCTAATTGCTAAAGGCTAACTGCTAAAAGCCTATTTTTTCTTTAATCCTAAAATTTCTCTTGCCTCAGTTGGGTTTGCAATTTCGCGGCCTAATTCTTTTGCCAAACGAACTACCTTCTCAACCAATTGACCATTTGATTCTGCTACAACACCTCTTGCAATCATTGTATTGTCTTCGAATCCTACACGAACATGACCACCATCAATGATAGCAGCAGTCGCCAATGGGAATTCGAAACGACCAATACCTGCAACAGTATAAGTAGCATCAGCAGGAATGCTTTCTCTCAAGAAAACAAAATCACGAAGTGTTCCTGAAATTCCACCATTCACACCCATTACAAAATCGAAATGCATTGGAGATTTAATGAATCCTTTTTTGTGTAAACGAAGCGCCATGTCAATCATCGATTTATCAAACACTTCTAATTCAGGTTTGATATTTCTATCGATCATCTTTTCACCAAAGTACTTAATGGTATTTTCAGTATTTTCGAAAATCTCATCTCCGCCAAAGTTCAAGGTTCCACAATCTAAAGTTGCCATTTCTGGATTCAACTCAGTTGGCTGCAATCTTTCATCGTTGGTCATACCAACAGCACCACCAGTTGATGGCTGAATAATTACATCAGCATATTTAGCATGAATGGCATCCATTACCGCTTTAAAACGATCTTTGTCTTGAGTAGGAGTTCCATCATCTTTTCTTACATGAAGATGAATAATACTAGCACCTGCCTCGTAAGCCAATCCAGCTTCACGAACACACTCTTCTATAGTATAAGGAACATTTGGATTATGCTCTTTGGTTACTTCGGCGCCGCTAATAGCAGCTGTGATGATCAATTTTTCCATGCTTCTAATTATTTACGCTGACTAGCTTTAGGTGTAACACATGTTCCAGTTGCTCTACAAACTACAATTGGCTCTTCAAGAAAATCTGCAGCCGATTCTGAAATATCAGTTCTTGGAACGATAACTTTACGAGCTTCAAAGGTCATTTTACGACTTGAATTTCCTTCTTTCACGATTTCACCAACAGCTTCGATGTAATCTCCTGCATAAACAGGAGCTAAGAATTCAACATTTTCGTATCCTGCAAATAGTCCTTCATCTCCGTCACGACGGATTAATAATTCAGTTGCTACATCACCAAACAACTGAAGCATTTTTGCTCCATCAACTAGGTTTCCACCATAATGAGCATCATGAGAACTCATGCGCATTCTAATCATTGCCTTTTCCATTTGTATATATTAGTTAGTTGTTTACAATAAAATCTACGAAAATATGAGGTGTTTTTATCTCTTCTGGCTTTAAGCTTCCAGCTTCCACCATTTGTTGAGCCTCTACAATTACCAAATCGGCAGCAGTAGCCATCAATGGGTTAAAATTTTGTGTAGTTCCTCTGTAGGTAAGGTTACCCTGAGGATCGCAAATACTTGCTCCAATTAAAGCAACATCCGCACGTAATGGCTTCTCCAATAGAAACTCCTTGCCATCAACCGTAATAATTTCTTTTCCTTCGGCAACCATAGTTCCCAATCCTGTTGGTGTTAGCACTCCACCCAAACCATATCCACCAGAACGAACACGCTCCGCTAAAGTTCCTTGAGGACTAAACTCAACTTGAATTTCACCATTATTCATTTGCTCAATAGTAGCAGGATTGGTTCCAATATGCGACGTGATCACCTTAACCACTTGCTTATTAGCAATCAGCTTACCAAGTCCTTTATCTGCAAACGCAGTATCATTACAAATGATCGTTAAATTTTTAACATTGGAAGAAGCGAGCTGATCAACCATATTATTTGCAGTTCCAACCGAAAGAAATCCTCCGATCATGATGGTCATTCCATCGTGTAATTTGGCAACTGCCTCTGTAATTGAAATTATCTTGTTCATCGAAAAAATATTTTTACCGTTCCGTCTAAAAACTACTAATCCCAAACAGAATAGAAGCTCTGAAACTATTTTCGAAACAAAGATATACTTTTAATGCATTAGTGAAAACGTTTGCGAGTCTTGATATTAAGACTTATTCTAAATGAGAAAATAATGAAACCTAGGCATTTTTTGAATCATTCTAAACAAGCGGACTTTTTCCAATAAACTGCTCGGAAACGATCATTTTATTGTTTTATTTTTAACATTTACGTTAATATCTATCGATTCAGTTGAAAATATACAATAAGATTCATGCTTAAAAACACACATGAAATCGAATTACACAAAATATGTTACACAACATATCCATACTGAAATGAAACGTTTTTGATCAAAAAAACTTTCTTTTCGAATGAAAATCACACGTAAATCATTAAAACTGAAATTAAAAAGGAGAATTCTGGACAATAAACCCTTCTCCATGACACTGACGGCCATGGAAAGAAGTAGAATATATTAATGTTTATTTTTTAACGCCAGAAATTACTTTCAAACAGAGAATCTGAAAGTTAATAGCATTCTGAACTTAAAAATTTAGGTAGTTTTAAATATCTTAATCTGTCTAAAACCGAGCACAAAAAGAGCAATTAACTTTACCACTTCCATGATCACATACATCTTATGAACTGAGCTTTCCTCAGGAACCATTCCTTGCATGATCAATTGGGAATGCTGTTTTAGCTCTGGAAGCAAATAACCTGATTGCGCAATAATAAAGGTGAAAATAGTTAAGCCTGTTACTACAACAACTTTATCTGTATAATAGATAAACACATAGATCAATAAACAAACACTAAACAAACGTTCAACCATATTTAGAG
Organism: Labilibaculum sp.; assembly: GCA_016743925.1. Lineage (GTDB taxonomy): Bacteria > Bacteroidota > Bacteroidia > Bacteroidales > Marinifilaceae > Labilibaculum. The sequence continues at coordinate 3,564 of JADGFH010000026.1, read as the reverse complement.
CACCAAACACATGAGAGCCTACGTCCAGTGCCGTAGGTAAATCAAGAGATTCAGCGCGAAACTTAACCCAAGCTTCCATAAAACTAATTGCCAAAAGAAAACCGATCCAAACAAAGGAAAGGACAAATCCATATTTTGCTATTTTAATCATTCTACCATTATTATTTTGAATGATTAAAAATAGTAAAAGGATTTAAAATCTAAGCATTTTGATAAAAAAAATTAAAAGACCGCTACTACCTACCCAATGCCAAATTAGGCATCTTCAATTTAACGGTAAAATGCAATAAAGCAATCAATTTAAAGGAAAATCAGGAGTATCAATCAAAATACAGTAATTTCAGATCAATACAATTAAAAATTAAACAAGGCCCAACTACGCACAAATTCATCGGGTCATTGTCCCGAAACCCAGCTAGATAGTACACCTATTGAAAAATGCAAATATTTGAATCTCAAGGGAATTAATCATTCTTAAAGGTAAAAAGTAAGCTCTATTTCCGTGACTTTTCATATAATTTACTTATTTTTGCCTTTCCTTAAAACAAAACGAAACAGCAATGTTCACCGACTCAGATTTTGATGCTATTCGACCTTATAATGATTCCGAGGTTATAGAAACCTTAGGACGTTTAATAAAAGAAGAAGCTTTTATTCGATTCGCCCAACAGTTATTTCCAGGATTTTCGAAAGAAATGATTGTGAAATCTCTAGGAGGCGTTAAAACAGTAAAAGAATTTCAGAGCAACTTCACTGTTCGACTAGCACAACATATTATTGACCACACCACCAAAGGCATAACCATTGATGGATTGGAAAATCTTGATCCTAAAGAAAGTTACCTTTTTATTTCGGATCATCGTGATATCATTCTAGATTCTGCATTACTAAATGTAATGCTGCACAAAAATGGCTTTGAAACAACCGAAATAGCTATTGGGAGTAATCTTTTGATTCAACCATGGATAGCTGACTTGGTTAAACTAAACAAAAGTTTTGTTGTACAGCGTAACGTATCCGTTCGCCAAATGCTCACTAGCTCAAAACTTCTTTCAAGCTATATTCAGTATGCTTTAAATACTAAAAAGGCATCTATCTGGATTGCACAAAGAGAAGGGCGCACAAAAGATGGTGATGACAGAACTCAACAAAGTTTGTTGAAGATGTTACAAATGAGTGGTGATGTAACTTTTTCGGAGCATTTTAAAAGCTTACGAATTGTTCCCGTTGCGATCTCTTACGAATACGAGCCATGCGATGCAATGAAAACATTAGAAGTCTATAGAAAAGAAACCAATCAAGGTTATAAAAAGACTCCTAAGGATGATTTGAGAAGCATGATCAAAGGCATGGTTAATGAAAAAGGTCGTGTTAATTTTGTAATCGGAAAGCCAATAACTGAAATGCTGGACGTTATTGAAGAAATGGATGATAGTAGAGATAAATTCAAAGCTCTTGCAGATTTGATTGACTACAGAATTCACAAAAATTACAAACTATGGCCTGATAATTACATTGCTTATGATATTGTGAATGAAACAAATGAATTTGCTCACAAATATACGGCTGAAGAAAAAGATCTTTTCTTAAAACATATGGAAAAGAAAATTACCCTAGATGAAGGAGATCCTGAAAGATTGAATCAAATTTTCTTTGAAATTTATGCTAATCCTGTTAAAAACAGATTAGAATTAACAAAACCAGATTTCATATTAGAAAAACAACATACAATGGCTTTCTTTTTGAAAGCCATTTTTTTTTGAACCTTTTTTTTAATAATTTCATTCCACGAATAAATGAAACGTATATGAAACTAATTAAACTACTTTTAATCATGTCCACCTTTTTAATAATGGTGGCTGCAATATTAAACCTTTTAAGTTCATCGGCCCCAGAGCCTGACAGAACCGGAATTTATATCGAACTTGTTGTAATGTTTGTTCTTACCATATCGATGGTATTGCTAAACAACCAAGAAAAAAAAATCAAAGAATTAGAACAAAATAAAAATGAGGAACTTTAACAGCTCCTTTTTTTTTATGCTTTTTATTTCAGATTTCGAAACCAAAACTAGCATTCATCTGTAAAAATGTAAAAAATGTTAAGGCTTGTTAATCGACTCTTCTAAATTCAAATAAAATTGTAGATTCGTATCACAAGCTTTATCAAAAACTATAAATTCAAACAAATATGCTTGAACAAACAAAAATCGTACTTGCTAATGTTAGTTTTGATTTCTCTCTTTTTAGAAAAGAGTTAGTAAAGGCCATTAAATGGTTAAATCCTGCAGATTTTGAAACGTTAAAAAATTGGTGTTTAGAAAATTACTCTGGACAATATCAAGAAATAATATCAGAAGTTATGCTTCCACAAAGCTATTAACATAGAAAATTTAAATATTCTACACAGAGGATCTTGTTTCAAGGTCCTCTTTTTTACGCAGTTAATTCACACTCTTAAATATCTACGATTAAAAAAAATTGAAGTATCTTCGCAGCAGAAAAAAACACAGAAAATGATAAAAATATTACGTCATATTAAAGTAGGAGACCAGGAATTCGTAACCTGGTTTGGAATGGAAATCAAGAAAAAAGGAAATAGACCTAACATCGATATTTTCTACTACACTGGTGATCCCGTTGATGAATTGAGTATGCATCAGTTGATCAAATCAAATTTTCAAAGCAAACAGGAAGCTATGCAATTTGGAATTAAATATATGCGTAGCTTGTATCAAGACATGATAAAACGTGATCGTGAACTCGCTTATGAAAAAAAAGATAATGACTCTGAAGATTTTTAGAGAGTTAAATAATATATATATAAAAAACGCCGATCAAATGATCGGCGTTTTTATTTATATCTTAAAATCAATTACATGATCAATTTATATCCTTTACCATGAACATTAATAATTTCAATCCCAGGTTCAGGCTTTAAATGCTTTCTAAGCTTTGTAATATAAACATCCATACTTCTGGCGTTAAAATAATTATCATCCGACCAGATCGTTCTTAGCGCTAAATTTCGCTCCAAAACTTTATTTACATTATTACAAAGAAGCTTTAGCAACTCCGATTCTTTTGTTGTTAATTTAGTCGTAACTTCTCCATCTTGAAGAAATTGTTTTTTGGAATCAAACAAAAAGCGCCCCAACTTAAATTCCTCCTGAGTATTCTCACTCTTCACTCCAGAAGTTCTTCTTAGCACAGCCTCGATACGTACCAATAACTCTTCCATACTAAATGGCTTGGTCATATAGTCATCTGCACCCAATTTAAAACCTTCCAAAACATCTTCCTTCATCGACTTTGCAGTCAAGAAAATAATCGGAATCTCACTATTAATCAACCTTATATCTTTCGCCAATGTAAATCCATCTCTATGTGGCATCATGATATCGAAAATGCACAGATCATATGGATTTTTTAAAAACTCATCGTAAGCTTTATCACCATCCTCACAAAGAGTGGTATCATAACCCTTGGCTACCAAAGATTCTTTTAATAAGAGTCCAAGATTAGCATCATCTTCTGCTAGTAAAATCTTTACTTGTTCCATATG
>JADGFH010000705.1 GCA_016743925.1 Labilibaculum sp. | reverse complement strand
GAATTGAAACTTCACGTTAAAGCTCTTCTTGCTAGAGATTTATGGAAAAGTTCCGAATATTATAAAATTGTAAACAAGGATAATGATTTTATTAAAAAAGCAGTAGAGGTACTGAAAAATAAGGAGAATTATCAAAAAGAACTCGCAAACGAATAAACATATAAATGAAGCCGGAAGTTAAACTTCCGGCTTTTTTATTAATATCTTCTTAAAAGCCTATGTTTTTAAGTGCTAAAGATTAATTTTGTAGCCGAAATGCGGATCAGAAATATTATTTTTTGATAAGAATAAGATTTTTCTTGTGACCGGTTATTTGAAATATTAAGACATTAAAAAAAAGATCGTTTTGAAAACAGACTCGGGTAAATTCAGATTAATTGCTAAAACCTTTCATGGTTTAGAGGAAGTATTGTTTCAAGAATTGGAACAATTAGGTGCGGAAGAAATTAGAGTTTTAAAGCGCGCAGTTAGCTTTGTTGGAGACAAAAAATTGCTTTATAAAACCAATCTCCATTTAAGAACAGCAACCCGAGTAATCAAACCAATTCATAAGTTTAACGCAAAGGATACTGATGAACTTTACAAAGGGATTCAGGAAATTGATTGGAGTGAATACATCACACACAAAGATACAATTGCTATTGATAGTACTGTTAGCTCTGAAGACTTCAAACATTCAAAGTTTGTAACTTACCGTGTAAAAGATGCTATTGTAGATCAATTTTTTTACAACAAAGGAGATCGTCCATCTGTTCGTATGGTAAATCCAACTTTACGAATTAATGTGCATATTGATAGAAATACTTGTACCGTTTCTATAGATAGTTCTGGAGAATCATTGCACAAGCGTGGATATAGAGTGGCAGAAACTGCAGCTCCGCTAAATGAAGTAATGGCTGCTGGTATGATTCTATTATCTGACTGGGATAAAAAATCAAATTTTCTTGATCCAATGTGTGGTTCGGGTACGCTATTAATTGAGGCTGCCTTAATTGCCTATAACATTCCTCCTGGATTGTATCGTAAAGAATTTGCTTTTCAGAAATGGAGAGATTACGATGATGAAATGTGGGAAGATGTTTATAATGACGAAACCGAGATTGATTTTGATGGAAAGATTATTGGAGCAGATATTTCTGATAAAGCAATGGAAATTGCTGAAGCGAATATCCGTAACGCTGGTTTACGTAGAAAAATTGATGTTGAAATAAAACCTTTCCAACAATTTGTTCCACCTGCTGAAAAGGGCTTGATGATTACCAATCCTCCATATGGGGAAAGATTAAAACCGAAAGATTTAGAAGGATTGTATTCTATGATTGGTGAACGATTGAAGCATCATTTTGCAGGATATGATGCATGGATTTTAAGCTACTCTCAAGAATGTTTCCATAGTATTTCATTGCGTCCATCTCGTAAAATCACTTTATTCAATGGACCTTTGGAATGTAAATTCCAGAAGTATTCAATGTTTGAAGGGAAAAAAAGCGATAAGTATAAAAATGAATAATGTGTAGAATTTTGATTCTATAACTGCTTTAGCTCAGGGATATTTTGTTATATTTGTCTAGCAAGTAACAATAATTATATTATTTATGAACTTTAATTTAGACCAATGGTATTCAGAGAAGATAGATGAAGATTCTATTTTTGACTATATGGGGAAGATTGAAGATGATAATGTTACTGAGATTTTGATGTGCATTGAGCAGATTTTAAAAGCGAAAGATGAGTCACCAAAAGTTTTTAGGAAGATTTTTAATATTCTAGTTGAATTGGTTCAGAACCTATATCATCATGGTGAAGTTCCATCTGATTTTGATGTTTCTTATAAAAAGTTTGGAGTCTTAATTCTTCGAGATGAAGGCACTCAATATCGAATTTGTGCTGGCAATTTTATTAAAATTGATGGCTTAAGAGTAATTCGTGATCGAATAGACCAGATTAACACATTATCTTCAACGGAAACACAGAGTTTGTACCGAATTATTTTGGGGAATGAAGAATTCTCTGAAAAAGGCGGAGGAGGATTAGGAATGGTTGATATTGCCAGAAAAAGTGGTAACAATATGGAGTATCAGTTTTACGATTACAATCCGAATTATTTGTTTCTTGCTATAGACGTAATTATTTAAAAAATAAAAAATACAAACTTCCATGAATTCACTTATTATTGAAGGTAGCCCTAAAACACCAAACATAAATTTTGATGGAAATGAAGGTTCGTTTTTAATTTCTGGGCGATCAATTCCAGAAAATTCATTAGATTTTTATAAGCCTGTTATGGAATGGCTTGATTTCTATATTGTAGAACCAAAGGAAGCTACAACAGTAAATATTAAATTGGAGTATTTTAATACCAGTTCTTCTAAATGTTTACTTGATGTTTTTAAGAAACTAGAAGTAATCTTTAAAAGAGGTCAAAAGGTTGGTATTAACTGGTATTATGAGGCTGATGATGAAGATATGTTGGAGGCGGGAGAAGATTATCAATCGATAATTAAAATTCCATTTACAATGATTGAAGAAGAGGAGTAAGATCTTTAAATTATAATAGAAAACCACAAGCATTGCTTGTGGTTTTTTTTATTGTATTAACGATCGTATTTTTTTCGGTTCAATTTTCGTTCAAACATACCCAATAACTTCTTGAGTAAACTAAAATATAAAGCTAAATATAGCGTGAATGTAGAAAACCAAATTACACAAATATTTACCCAGAAAGTATCGTAATAATTTCCGAAAAATCTTTTCTGAGGAGCATAAAAGTGTGCTTTTATAAATTTCCTTTCAGGGTTTCTATAAATAGGATCTATTTTTTGAAATAATTTCCCTTTGTATTCAATAATTCGTTCAATGTCATTACTGTTTCGCACAAACTCCTTTAAGCCTTCATTCGAATATGATTTTTTTATTTGAACAAAAGATTGTTTATCAAGGAATTGCTTTTGCATTTCAGTTAACTTTTCATCCTTTTTACGATTTGCAACATTATATAGGTTAATGTAATAACGATTTAACTTTTTAAAATAATCACGTGTTGCTTTTATTACTTCTGAATTTAGTTTTCCAGGAGTTAATTCATTTAATTTATCGTATGGAATTGATATGTTTTCAAGATCTTCAATAGAAAGTTCATTTTGAAGAACAAGTAAATTTTCAGTTAATTCTTTTTCTTTTTCAGGCTTAGATAGATAACGCTCACTTGTATTTAATTTATTTTTAAGGACTGGTAGCCAATAATTTTTTCGATAATCGGCCTTACTCATTAATTTTTCGTAAATGTAAAAATTGACAGAGAAATCGTTATCCTTAAATTGTTTTACTGCTAATGCCTCGTAAGCCCAACGTGCAGTAATTACTTCTCCATACCAAGGAATGGAATTAGGTCCAGAGATATTGGGGTTTAATTTGTCAAATTTTACAATGACACCGCTTAAAATAAGCTGTGGTATAAGAATGAATGGTATAAGGATATAAATAGTAATAACTGTTTTAAAACTATCGGAAATAATTAATCCTAGCATATTC
>JADGFH010000704.1 GCA_016743925.1 Labilibaculum sp. | reverse complement strand
AATTGAATCATCGTGCGATGATACTTCTGCTTCAATATTAAAAGATGGTGTAATCCACTCAAATATTATTGCCAGTCAGACTGTACATATGGATTATGGTGGCGTAGTTCCAGAGTTGGCTTCTAGAGCTCATCAGCAAAATATTATTCCAGTTGTTCATCAAGCAATGGAGAAAGCGGGTGTTACAGCCGATGAGATTTCTGCAGTTGCCTTTACAAGGGGGCCAGGTTTGCTCGGATCTTTAATGGTAGGTACTTCTTTTGCAAAAGGTTTTGCCTTATCTAAAAAAATACCTCTTATTGAGGTAAACCACCTTCAAGCTCATATTTTAGCTCATTTTATTGATGATTTAAAGAATACATATGAGCATCCAGGTTTTCCTTTCTTAGCACTTTTAGTATCGGGAGGTAATTCACAAATAATAATTGTGAAGGATCATTTAGAGATGGAAGTTATAGGTGAGACAATTGATGATGCAGCGGGTGAGGCTTTTGATAAATGTGCGAAAGTAATGGGCTTGCCATATCCTGGAGGACCAATTATTGACAAAAAGGCAAAGGATGGAAATCCGTTAGCCTTTGAATTCAGTCGCCCAAAAATTCAAGGTTTAAATTATAGTTTTAGTGGAATGAAAACATCATTTCTTTATTTTGTTCGTGATCGAATTAAGGAAAATCCTAATTTTATTGAAGAAAATATGGATGATTTGTGTGCATCTTTACAATATACAATTGTTGATATTCTAATGAATAAAGTGAAAAGAGCAGCAAAAGAAACTGGAATTAAGCAGGTTGCAATTGCTGGTGGTGTTTCGGCTAACTCTGGTTTGCAAAATGCTTTAAGGGACGCAGCGGAGAAGTATAAGTGGAAAGTATTTATTCCTCAATTAGGATATTCTTTAGACAATGCGGCAATGATTGCTATAACTGGATACTTTAAATATTTGAGAGGAGAATTTGTTGAACAAGATACAGCTCCATTCGCGCGAATGACTATAAAATAAATGAGAAAACGGAAGAAATATTTCTTCCGTTTTTTTTATAAGTTTAAATAGTTTTTTAGAATAATAATGGCTCTCTCGCTAAAATTAGTCAAATCGATTTGTAATTTCTCTTTACTTTTTAGGGTTAGAATAAGATTCTGATCCTGAATTGAAAAGCTTTTAATGTCTTTGAGATAGACCTTTAGTTTTTTATTTCGCCAACCTGTTTTATAGGTTAATTTTCTTGAGTTTATGCTTAGGTATTCTTTTGGATAAAGGAATTTACATCCCAAAAGTAAGCCAATAAAGTAAAGGGAGATGATTACTAGAATAAGTAGTAGGTATTCGTTAAAGGGAAAGAACTCTAAATACTTTGTAAAAGCATAAAATAAAGCTGCACAAATCAGGAAGGAAATACCCAAGGCAAGTTGAATTCCCTTTGATTCGTTATTGTTGATTTTATAATTTCGGATATCAAATTCAAATTGAAGCATGAACAGATAGCTTTAGGTTGTTCCTACAAGTTACGAAATTGTTAGCTTAAAAAATAAAGAAACGCTCCCAGATTTATTTAGTTTTATTCATCCACTAATATTTGATTGAACAGGTTATTTTGTTGTAATAGCTCGCTGTATGCCAAAGGAACTATGTCTTTTGCATTAATTTCCAAAGTTTTCAGATATTGATTGCATTGAGATTTTAATTTTTCAATACCCATGGAGCCGTCTAAATCAGAGACTTCAATTTTGATAAAATCACCTAAGTTTTTTACGGTATCTAAATGAAAATATATGTTCTTGAGGCAATAACTTTCTCTTTTTTTATCTACAATACAACTCGAACCAATGGTTTTCTCTAGAATTTCCTTTAGACAAGATTTAGGGATAGATTCGTAAGTGTTAAGTTTATTTTTTATAGTTTGTTTACCGTTATCTGCTGTGTAGTGAAGGAGTTGATTACCACTGTTTCCTTCTCTTAATTTTAAATTTCCTGATTTGGTGTGAAAGTGGGTGTCAATTTGATGATCTGTACCAAGTTCTTTGGCTTGAATAGCAAGAAGCAGATTTCTAAGTTTAGTCAGATCTTTACAGTATGCCTTTATCTCCACAGAAGTAGTCATTATTCAGATATTTAAGATGAGTTATTTGCTCGAAAGTTCGGAAAAAATATTGATTTTATCTGACTACTTAATTTGGGAAATAATCTAAACTTGGAATTTCACGAATTGGCGATGACTAATTTTTATTTGGAAAGGATGTTAGCCTATTTGATGAGTTTGATTATTTCACTTGCTATTTCATCTGTTTCTAGAATGAAATCGGGCTTAATTAGCTTAATTGCAGCAGCGGGCATTATGGAAGCCATTGCATTATTGGGATTTTCGACAATTGTGATTCCACCAAATTCTTGTATTTCTTTTAAACCTGAAGCTCCATCCTGATTTAATCCTGTAAGTAATATTCCTATAAGTTTGTTTTGATAATGCCATGCAGCTGATTCAAAGAGAACATCTATAGATGGTCGAGAATGATGAATTTTTGAATCTACACTTAAAGCTATTTGGGAACTTTCATCAACTAATAAATGATAATTTGGGGGTGCGAAATAGATCGATCCTGCCTTAATTATTTCCTTGTCTTCGGCTTCTTTTACAATTAGATTACAATTGTTGTTTAGGTAATTTACAAAGTGGTTATTTTTATTATCGCCAATATGTAAAACAATTAAAATGGCCAAAGGAAATTCTTTTGGGAAATACGGAATAATTGTTTTTAACGCTTCTAATCCTCCGTACGAAGTTCCTATGACTATAGCTTTATACATTAATTAATCCTTTTTTGAATATTCTCTGTTTTGTATCAATTTCTGTAAAATTACGTTCTTGACTCGTGAAGCGAAGTGATTCTTTAGTGCCTAGACATAAAAAACCACTGGACGAGAGGCTTTTATGAAATAGATTTACAACCTTGGCTTGTAAGTCTCTATTAAAGTAGATTAATACATTTCGGCACAGAATTAAATTAACTTCTGCAAATACATCATCAGTAACTAAATTATGGTCAGCAAAAACAACTTTCTTAGAAAGCTTTTGATCAAATTTGACAGAACCATACTTCGTTGTATAATGATCGGATAATTTTCCTTTACCACCAGATTTTAGGTAATTCCGTTCAAATCGACCTAAATCTTGGGTTGGATAAATACCTTGTTTTGCAATTTCTAAAACTTTACGATTAAAGTCCGTAGCATATATTTGGCATCGATCTAACAATTTCTCTTCTTCTAACATTATGGCCAAAGAATAAACTTCTTCTCCTGTAGCACAACCAGCATGCCAGATTTTAATGAACGGATAAGTTCTTAAGTTTGGAATAATGTGTTCACGAAAAGAGGAATAAAAATCAGGATCACGAAACATCTCTGTAACGTTAATTGATAAATCTTCTAGTAACTCTACAAAAAGATGTTTATCCCTTAATATTTTATCTTGAATTAAAGAGATCGAATCAAACTTACCAATAGCCATTCTATGTATCAAACGCCTTCTAAT
>JADGFH010000703.1 GCA_016743925.1 Labilibaculum sp. | reverse complement strand
TTTATGCTAGTATGCTCCATCATATATAATAATGATTTTTTTACTTATATAATATAAAATCTTAAATATAATAAGTTGATTTTTAGGTCTCATATTGCAAGCATTTGAAAAATTTAAATAAATAACTAAATACAGAATAATACAACATGTATTATTCTGTATTTAGTTTTTTATTTAAATTTTTCAAATAAAACTATTTTCTCAGTTTAGGCTCTTGAAAAAGACACCTGCGTGTTCGTGCACGAATATAGATGTGTTTTCTCTTTTTTACAAATTAAATTTTCTCTATTATTTAAAAATAATAATCGGTAAAATATATAGTTAGATGAATTTTTACTGTGTAAGTGGCATCAGTATTGAGTTGTATGATTAGCTAAGTGCACAATAAAACTTATTGGTAAATCACATGTTTTAATATCTAAACTTATTATTTATATTCTCTCTATTTTAAAATTTAAACTTAATTTAGCAATTATACGGTGAAGAATATTTTTTAGTAGAGAGAGTAAACTAGAATAATTTGGGAAAAATTCCCGATATCAAATACTATTATAAGATATCGGGGACTTAATGAAAAAAACTTTATAAAGTTACTCCAGTTTTAAAAATGGCAATTTCTCTAAATCCTGAAATTTCATGATTTAGTTCCTTACCACTGGCAACTTCGGTTACATAATCGAGAAACTGTTCTGATAATTTGGTAATATCGCTATTTTCAAGAAGTGTTCCTGCATTAAAATCAATCCAGTGAGGTTTCCTTTTGTCCAAATTACTATTGGTTGCAATCTTCATGGTTGGTATAAAGCTTCCGAAAGGTGTTCCTCTTCCTGTGGTAAACAATACCATTTGACAGCCTGAAAATCCCAATGCTGATGCTGCGACTAAATCATTTCCAGGTGAGGAAAGTAGATTTAATCCATTTTTTTGAATGCGCTCTCCGTATTTTAATACATCAACAACTTTGGCAGTGCCTCCTTTTTGTGTGCATCCCAATGATTTGTCTTCTAAAGTAGTTATACCACCGGATTTATTTCCAGGAGAAGGATTTTCATAAATTGGTTGGTCGTGTTTTATGAAATATTGTTTGAAATCATTGATTAAGGATACTGTTTTATCGAATACCTCCTTGTTTGCAGCTCTTTCCATAATAATATGTTCAGCTCCAAACATTTCCGGAACTTCAGTTAGTACTGTACTTCCTCCATTGGCAATTAACTGATCTGAAAATACACCAAGCAAAGGATTAGCAGTAATACCGCTAAATCCGTCTGAGCCACCACATTTTAAACCGATTTTTAAGTCAGAGATAGGGCAATCTGTACGTTCATCTTTCTGCATAACGCTTTGTAATTCTTCAACAAGTTTTACGCCTTCATTAATTTCATCTTCAACATCTTGGCAGTTTAGGAATTTAACTCTTTCCGAATCATATTCTCCCAAAACTTCCTTTAGTTTACTGATTTGATTGTTTTCACAGCCCAAACCAATAATCAATATACCTCCTGCATTTGGATGTTTAATCATATCCACAATTGCTGTTCTGGTATTGTTATGATCATCTCCTAATTGGGAACAACCGTAACTGTGTCCAAATACATGAACGTGTTCAATTTGTTCTGTATGGTGATGGTTTTGGAATTTTTTTACAATGTTATTTGCCTGACCATTAACACATCCTACTGTAGGGATAATCCACAATTCGTTGCGTATTCCAACATCTCCATTTTTTCTTTTGAATCCTTTGAAGTTTTTTTCAAATTTACCTTCTTCCAATTCAATTATTTTTGGTTTGTATTCATAGTTCATGCAATCCGACAAATTGGTTTTTACGTTGTGAACATGTACATGATCACCAATTTGTATTTCTTCAAGGGCATAACCAATAGGAGTACCATATTTAATTACATTGCCCTGGTTTTCAATTTTTTGAATGGCAATTTTATGACCCGATGGAATGTCTGAGTTTATTGTAATGTTCTGATTGTTAATTTCAATAACATCACATTTTATTAACGCTTCAATGGCAACTACTACATTGTCATTATCGTTTATTTTTAGAATCTTTTTCATTGTGTTTAAATTAGCTTGTCTAATGCTTGTTCAACTCCGGCTTGAAGAATTGAATATATGTGAGCGTTAACGGTTTTGCTTAGGTTAGGAATTTTATTTAGATCATTTTCCCAAAGTAGTTCGTAAGCTAATACCTTTTCTGTAACATTCATGGTGTTTTTTAGGCTCAATTCAAATCCTTCCCATGCAGAATTCATAAAGTCGATATGAATTTGATCATCTTGAAGTTGAATAGATTGTCCTTTGTATACTCCTTTATAGTAGACGATAAGTGCTGCTAGCGAAAACGAAAGAAGAGTAGGTACTTGTCCTTTAATTTTAGCAAAATCAATTAAAGAATACATATTTCTTGTTTTCCACTTTGACATAGAATTCAAAGCAATACTTTTCCATTCATGTTTAATAAACGGATTATAAAAACGTTCAAGAATTTTTTCAGCAAATTTATCTAGCTCTTTTTTATCGCCTTCTATTGTTGCTAAAATTTCATCATGAACCATTGATTTTAAAAATCTCCCTAGTTTTTCGTGCTCAATTGCTTCGCGAACAGTTTCAATGCCATAAAGAAGTGATACTGCAAAACTACCGGTGTGAGCTCCATTCAAAACTCTAACTTTTTGTTCGCGGAAATTGGTCATATCCTCAACAAATTTCACTTCTAATCCAGCTTGATCCGCTGGGAATTCATTTTTAACCCATTCAGGTGCTTCAATTACCCATAAATGAAAATATTCTCCGACGGTTACCAAATTGTCTTCAAATCCTAATTCATCTTGAACTTCTTTAATTGTATCTTTTGGAAATCCTGGAACAATTCGGTCAACCAGTGTGTTACAGAAAGCACATGCTGATTCCAACCACACGATAAACTCAAATTCTAATTCCCAATTTTTAGCATGTTGAAATATATATATTTTAAGGAAATCAGCATTTCGCTCTATTAATTCGCAACAGATAACGACTAACCCTTTGGCCTGATCTCCGTTAAATGATTTATAACGATGATATAAAAGAGAGGTCATTTTCGCAGGGAATGAGTTTTGAGGTTTTCCATTAACCATGTCCTCTTTTTCCCAGCTAATACCTGCTTCAGTGGTATTTGAAATAACAAATCTTAGTTCAGGATTTTCAATAACTTTACTATAGTTATCAAATTCAGAGTATGGATTTATTGCTCTTGTAACACAGTCAATTAATTGATTTTCTTTGATTGGAGCACCATCTTTGATTCCTTTTAATTGTACATGATACAGGCCATCTTGTGAATTAATTAAATCAGTAAGACCACTCTCAATAGGTTGAGCAATCACAACGCCAGTATTGAAATTGGCTTCTTTATTCATTTTATTTACCATCCACTCTACAAAAGCTCTTAGGAAATTACCTTCTCCAAATTGTAGTATTCTTTCCGGATATATTTTGGTGTCTTTGACTGTAGTTCTGTTTAGTTTCATTGAAGTATGAATTAATG
>JADGFH010000702.1 GCA_016743925.1 Labilibaculum sp. | reverse complement strand
CTACAATATTAGTCCTGGTAAAATGAAACCATACTCGAATACTTCAGTGGTAAGTAAAAACAAAATACCTGAAGAAAATGGTCTTGAATCGGCATTATTCCTAGGAATAAAACACGAATTTACCGGTAGTTTTACAGCTGAAGCAGGTATTAGATATTCTCTATTTGGTAATATGGGTAAGAGAAAAGAATTAACATATCAGGATGGAATAACGAGTGCATTTAATGTACTTGATACAATTAACACATCTGGAAATTTATATAACATTTATCATGGACCTGAATATCGTCTTTCTCTGAATTATACCTTTAATCAAAACACGTCGATAAAAGCAAGTTATAATAGAACACGACAATATATTCACTTATTATCGAATACAACTTCAATCTCACCTACAGATACATGGAAATTAACGGATAAATATTTAAAACCTCAAATTGGAGATCAAGTATCTTTAGGTTTCTATAAAAACATCTTTAATTCTAACATTGAAGTATCAGTGGAAACTTATTTCAAAAAAGTGCAAAATGCCAAAGATTATAAAGACGGGGCGCAATTGTATTTAAATAAATATGCTGAAAATGAGGTACTGAATGCTGAAGGAAAAAATTATGGAATTGAATTACTAGTACGAAAAAAGAAAGGGCGTTTTAATACTATGCTTAGTTATACCTATTCAAGAAGTTTTTTAAAGTCTAAAGATAAAACTGGAGAATTTTCTGTTAGTAATGGAGATTGGTATCGAGCACCTTACGATAAGCCGCACAATTTTAAAGCATTTTTCAGTTTGAAGTTATCCCGCCGATTCATTTTTTCTACAAACCTAGTATATCATACAGGACGACCTGCAACTTATCCAATTGCTAAATACAAATTACAAGGTATTCCTATTATTTATTACTCCGAGCGCAATGAATATAGACTTCCTAACTATTTCAGAACCGACATATCCTTATTAGTAGAAGGTAATCTTAAAAAGCACAAGCCATATCATACATCATGGACTTTTGGCTTATATAATGTCACGGGTCGAAATAATGCCTACTCTGTTTATTTCAGATCTGAAGATAGTTTTGTTGTTGGCTATAAGCTTTCAGTATTTGGGGAGATGATTCCTACAATAACTTATAACATTGAATTTTAAAGCTATGAAAAATAAAATCTCAATATATATAGTTCTAATCTTAATCGCTTTTCAAGCTAATAATATTACATGCGAAGCAGAAAATAAGATATATGAAAGTGAACAAATTCATGTTCATGTCCATAAAAATGTATTTCTAGCAGGTGAATCTGTTCTATTTAAATTGTATTGTTTTAATTCAAAAAACAAAAAACTATCCAACCTGAGTAAGGTTGCATATCTTGAATTAATTGATGAAAACGGCAATGCTGTTGCACAAGATCAAATCACCTTACAAAATGGTATGGGAAATGGTGGTTTTAAAATTACAGATCAATTGTCAACGGGTAATTATGCAATAAATGCATATACACATTGGATGAACTCTACTTCAAAAGAATTGACTAGCGTCACACAAATTTTTATTTTTAACAATCAAAATTTAACAAAAAATGGTAACGATAATTTAAAACAACTCCAAAAGGAAACACATTTAGTAGATTTAAAAGACAACAACAAAACTATTCTCAAGTCTGATAGTACGAATAATACCGAAAAGGCTCTTATTATAGAATCAACTATTGAGGATTTAGATAGATATTTAAAATTTACAATATCAGCAACTGATAATTTTACGCCTAAGGTGGGAAAACTCCAATTCCAGATCTTTTCAAGGAAGGGTAAAATTATTGATGAAAATTTCGAGCTTTCAGATAATAAGTGGGAGTTTCGAATTCACAAAAAAGAATTAAACCTTCCCAATTATGGCGTATGTATAAAAAACTCTAGTGGTCAAATCATTACTCAATCAGTAATTCATTTATCCGAAAATACAACAGGTTTATTTTTTGAGAACCCACGTATTAATGCTAATCCAAATGAAAAAATTAAGCTTAATTTAAATATTAATGATTTTTCAAATGAAGCCAATTCTGTTTTTCTTTCTGCAAGCATTAAGTTGAAAGAACCTATACAAACATCTGCTAATATTATTGAATATTTCAATACCAATTCTGATTTAGGGGCATCCATGAATACCTATTTTGAACAACTTAGCAATGTATCGAAACAAAATTGGATCGCAAAAAACACCTTACAATCCTTATGGACAATATCGAAATCTTCGTATAGCATTACCTCAAGTCAATATCCTGAGGAAGAAGCCTATGTTCTTGAAGGGCAAATATTAAACCAAAAAACAAAAAAATCTCTTTCTGATAAAATAGTGTATTTATCTAAAATTGGAGAATATGCAGATTTAAGCACATTTAAAACACAACAAGATGGTAAATTTTACTTTCACCTACCCTTAAAAAAAGGTTTACATGACATTTCGATCCAGCTAAGAGAAAAATCTAACGAAGCTTTTTCAATTGAATTGAATGATAAATACAATCAAGTGGGATTTGCTCCAATAGGTTGGCAAAAGGAAAATTTGAGCTCTACGCAGTTAGATTTTATTAAAAGATTATACGAAAATCATAGAATCAGAAATATATACAAACAACAAACATACACTGAATTACAAGATACTTGTTTATATCGAGGTGAGAGTAATTTTTTCGGCAAACCATTTTCGTTAACCAAAATAGAAAACTATGTTCGACTTGATTCATTGGAAGAATATTTCCACGAATTTATTTCTCAGGTTAAAATCAGCTATCGAAAAAAGAAAAGCTATATGAATGTATATAGTCCAGAACAACTAAAAGTAATGCAAACCGCACCATTAATTCTCTTTGATGGACTAATTATTTCTGATCCAAGAATTATTCTCAATAAACAACCTTCTGAAATTGATAGAATTGAGGTAATGCCATATGAATACTACTATGGTAAATCTCACTTTTACGGCATAATTCATGCTATTTCTAAAAATAAAAATTGTAAAATTGATCGTGTACCGATAAATACAGAACGTTACTATCTTCCTTTATTTACTTCCAGTTATTCGTTAAATGAAAACAAGAAAAATAAGGAGAAATTTATTCCTGATTTTAGAACTGATTTATATTGGGAACCACACATTACCCTAAGTAAAGAACAAAATTTTGAACTCGAATTTACCACCAGTGATGTTAAGGGAGAATATGAATTAACAATTGAAGGAATTTCAGATGATGGAATGCCCATCGTATTAAAACAAAGCATATTTATTAAATAATTAATTCGCCCCATTATATAAATAATGGGGCGAATTAATTTAAGTTTTTATCGATATCGCTGAACTTTAGCATCTACCTCAATAGACCAACGATCAATTCCTCCTTTTAGGTTGAAAACACGTGTAAAACCATTTTTACGTAAAAATCGCATCACCTGTTTGCTTCGAACGCCCATATGGCAAAATACAACCAAATCTTTATTTTTAGGCAATTCTTCCAATTTGGAAGGTATTTGCCCCATTGGTACATGCATTGCAT
>JADGFH010000701.1 GCA_016743925.1 Labilibaculum sp. | reverse complement strand
GCTTGAAATACAGGATCCTGAATATCATTATTATCACACGAAATCAAACTTGAAATAGAAAAAACTGCTAATAGGATAATTTTAAAACTCTTCATTTTTCTTAAAATATAAATTAATAATTATTGTTGATTTATTCGTCTGATGAAGAATTTGGGAATAGGTTGCTTTGAAATATTAGAAAAAAGTGAATTTTGGGCTTTATTAATTTAGTTGATAAAAAAACTGTAATTTTGACGCAACCCATTTATAAGAAATGCAACTAATAGGTAAATCTGTTTTGCCCTAAAGCTAAAAATAAGTTGGAAAGTCGTCAATTAGACAAAATCATAAAGGATTGCATAAAAGGAAAAGCGAAAGCTCAAGAAACCCTTTATGTAGAGTTTGCACCTAAAATGTTAGGGGTATGCTTGCGCTATTCTAAAGATTTGGCTGAAGCAGAAGATACGCTTCAAGATGGCTTTATCAAGATTTTTCAGAATGTGAAAACTTATCAGTTTAAAGGTTCTTTTGAAGGTTGGATGAGAAGGGTGATGGTTAACACAGCTTTGGCAAAGTTTCGACAGGAAAAGAAAATTCAGCTAGTCGATGAAGTTGTAGATTTTGAAGATGAGGTAGATGAAAATTATTCGGAATCGGAGATTTCCATCGATGTTTTATTAAAGATGGTACAAGAGTTACCAGATCGTTACCGAATGGTGTTTAGCTTATATGTTTTGGATGGATATCCGCACAACGAAATTGCAGAAGTTATGGGAATTACGGTTGGAACATCAAAATCGAATCTGGCACGAGGAAGAGCAATCTTAAAACAGAAAGTGAAAGAATATTTGGAGGTAAAACAGAACAATTTACGTGTATGCTAAACGATAACAAACATATCGATGGTCTTTTTGCCGATGGATTAAAAAATCTGTCTGTTCCACCCAATCCGAAAGTTTGGGAAGGGATAAGCGGACAAATGCTTGCTGCTAAAAAAAGAAGATTGTTCGCTGTTTATGTATGGACAGGAGTTGCAGCATCTATTTTGTTGTTGTTGGCAATTGGGAATCGCTACCTTACCGATCAGCCTATTTACAATATGCAATTGGAAACACTAACGGAAAATACGATTTCTCAGGAAGGGAAAAGCGTGACAAATACAGATTCTAAAGTAATTGAAAAGAATAATAGTTCAATAATTCAGAAGGAAAACATCATCAGCAATAGGACTAATGAGAAAAGACTTGCTGATGTGAGCAAAAATGAAGAGCTAAATGCAGAAAGTAAAGGCTCGGAATTACAAGGGAAGTTTAGTAATGATCTTATAACGGAAAAGACAAATATTAGGAATAAGGAGAAATTTGTTAGTTCTAATACGAACGCTTCTGAAGACTTGATAGCTTCAAATAAAGAGAATATTAAATTATCATTCTTGGATGATGAATTTGTAAAAGTGCTGACCAATTTGGGAGAATCAGATGCGCTCGCTAATTCAGATTTTGATTTGCCAACGCAACTACAATCAAATACAAGTCAGTTTCAGCAAGAACAATCCTTAGCTCTCTTAGCAGATGAAATACAAATACAGAAAAATTTGTTGGCTATTGAGCAATTAAAACAAAAGGAGATTAAAGAAAACAGATGGTCTGTAATTGGACAGGTTTCATCTAGTTTTTCTTCCTATTCGGGAAACAAGAAGGGGAGTAATGCCGAAAAAGGAATTTGGAGTGTTGGTGGAGGAGCAAAGGTAAATTATGCAATGAATAAGAAGTTTGCTTTCCAAACCGGAATTGTATACAATCGTTTTGGACAAGATTTGAGTGCCGGTGGAGGCGGAGGTTCTCTTTATGCTGACGCAATTTCTAATCCAGAAGAAAAAACGATAAGTAGTGAAGTTTCCTATCCAAATGTAACTTCTGCAGGTCCAATACAGTTGAGCGGAGGTGATAATTTACCAATGGCTGATCCTTCCCACGCTGGATTTTTAAGTTATAATTCGTATTCATCATCGGCGGATTTAATTCAAAGTTTCAAGTCTATAGAAATACCTTTATTAATGCGTTACAACTTAATTCAGAAAAGGTTAGGCATGTTTGTATCTGGCGGATTAAGTGCTAATATGATTGTAGGAAATGGCGTTTACGACCAATTGCAAGGCAATAAAAAAATAGGAGAAATAGATGGTATTCGAACCACGAATTTTAGCTCTCAATTCAGTTTTGGTTTAGAATATAAACTGAGTAGAAAATTGCAAATAGGAATAGAACCATCCATGAAATATTATCTGAATTCAATAAACAAAAGTAGTCAATACCAGTACAAGCCTTATTCAATTGGCATATTTACGGGAATTCGATACGATTTTTAAAGAAACAAAACGTTTTTAATACCGAACCGCATTATGGGGTTCATTTACCTACTAATACCTGGCCCTGCACTTTGTGTGGGGCTTTTTTTTATGGAGAGGCGCGAATGCTTGCTTGTTATTTGTTCCCTTTAATTTGTATTAAATTTTTTGATTCCTTTTTTCCTTTTAGTTCTATTTTCTCGAAATTGATATGATCATATTTTGATAAATCAATACTTTTAACAATTTCCTCCGAAACCAATAGATTAGCTTTTAAAGTTGAACATTTTCCTTGTATTCTGGCACATGTGTTCATTACACCTCCACTGAAATCCAATTGCTTTTTTAAATGACCAAGATTGGCAGTCACCACCATTCCTTTGTGTATAGCAGCCGTAAATTCTGGTGATATTCCATACTTATTAACAAAGTAATTACTATTGCTATTTAATTTGTTTGTAAAATCTATATAGAATTGAATCGCGTTTTCACAATTTTTTGAATTGTTGGTTTTCCATGTTAGTATTACTTCATCTCCAACATATTTTACTATTTCAGCATTGTACATTATTACATATTTGCTCATTGTAAAGAAGCAATCATTAATAAAATTGTAGTATCGAATATCTCCTATCTGTTCTGTTATTGAAGTAGATTTTTTTAAATCTAAAAACATAAATATTCTATTCTCACTTTTTGCTTTATGGTAGGTTCCAAAAAGATGATTAGTGGCAAACTGATGCCCTAAAAACAAGGAAATCTCATTATATGTAATTATTAAAAAAGCAATAAATAGTACTCTGTAAATTATACCAAGAGCTCTAAGTTCTATAAGTTTATCAAATGATTCTGAAATACTAAAGGTGGCAAAATAAGTGGCTGAAATAACAAATGAAATATAGATACTTATAATTGAAATTAATTTAATGAATACGTTAAGTAAGAATGGTAGCTTTTTAATTTGACTGAAAAAAAATATATCTTCTATAACTCCAATTATTAACCCAAAGTAGATGGAAAATAGAAATGCATATGATAAATTAGGATAGGAATTGGAGAGGTATATAATAATTGTTGAAAGAAATATGGATAAAATTATACTCCGAAGAATTAATTTGAGTCTAAATTTTAGAAGAGTACTATTCATGACATTTAGTTTTGATCTTTTTTATTAAAGTTAGAGAAGCAAGCAGAATAAATTTACTATTGTTTTCATTTTCTAC
>JADGFH010000700.1 GCA_016743925.1 Labilibaculum sp. | reverse complement strand
GAATAGCTTTATATAGCTGTTCCTTATTTATGCTGTTTATATTTTTATTAATTAGATTTTCGATACAATTTAAAGTTAATATGACCATTATTGTATGTTCGAAAGTCAACACCCAAAACGCCTGGACCATTAAGAGAACTTAGAACTGCTGGAAGTTCATTATATCTCATATAAACAATCATTTCAAATTTGACTAATCTTGGTGCTGCAATAATCGCATCAGAAAAGCGTATTGTAATCTTTCTAAGATCATCATCTTCTTTATTATAAAGCACTACATAAGTTGAAGAACCTAAATGTAAATCTGGCTCTTGGCCAATAAAAG
The DNA here is from genome assembly GCA_016743925.1 of Labilibaculum sp. GTDB lineage: Bacteria > Bacteroidota > Bacteroidia > Bacteroidales > Marinifilaceae > Labilibaculum. Next base: position 3,234 of record JADGFH010000700.1, on the reverse strand, counting down.
AAGATGTACCTATCTCATAAGATTTAACGTCCATTGTTTTGTGCATTTTCTCATTTTCCATTGGTTATTTTTTGGTTTGGGTTAATATTGAACAGTTAACGTTTTGCTACTTCCGCAACAATTGCTATTGGATCTTCTAAAATGGCTTGCTCTGCTCTATTCAATTCTAGTTCTCTTACTAATTTTTCTTTTGATGGGAAATTGATCGCAAACAATAGCATAATCATTCCAGCAAAAGCAAGTAATAACATTTCGCCAGTAAGCATAAAGGTGATAATAGCAAAAAATGCTGTTCCCTCGAGCATGGCATACCTTATGATATTAATGGAACGATAATCTTCCATTTTTACTTTCAATTCAGCCTTCTTTCTTGCCAATTTTAGTTTATTACCAGCAACAATTTTACCAATACTAAAAGTTCCTAGAAAAAACAATGGGATCATTATCATGAAGGTCGTTCGAAGGACCTCATCCTCGGCAAGTGGTCCTTGGGTTTGATTTAAAAAAATCACAAATGATGCAAAAAACACCTGACCCATTAATAATGCCGCATGTATTATAGTACTGCTTTTTTGGTACTGTTTAAAGTTTTGCTTTGTTTTATCCATTTTTATAAATATCTAGTTGTTATTTAGAATTCACATAAGTCTTTACTGGTTTTGACAATAACAAAACAAATAAGGAAAGCACGGCAATTAATAAAACTACGCGAGCTAGTAAAAAATCTTGTCCATGCCAAAAGACTATTAGAGTAACTAGCAACAAACATAAAAAACTTAATACATTCAACACATACCAGACTAATTTCACTTTAAAAATTAAAGCAATTGCCAAAATAACTCCTACCCCTCCAAATAATTTTAAATTTCCTGTTTCGGGCACAAAAAATTCTTTAAAGTAATAGGTAACAAGTTGTATTGCAATTAATAAAATTGCTGCGATAAATGTTGCCCAAAATCCTTCTTGTTGATATAATTTCATATTCATTTTCTTATTTATAGATTATTTAATACTTCATAAATAAATATCCTTTTATTTCTGATATCGACCTCTTCTTTTTTCTTTTATAGCTTCCTTTTGTGCAGGCTCCTCTCTTTTTATTTTTGGAGTATTTCTCAATGTAGTATCCGGATCATCGCTTAAATAAATCGCTTCTTCATCGCTCGATCTTATTTCCAGAACCTTTCCGTACTTTTGAGGTAAACCTAATTGGCTAAACTCTTTCCATTCTCCCTTGCCTAGTACAGCTATTCTTTCATCTTTTTCGAGAACGCCTTCTTTGTAGCGAATTGTTCTATTCATCCCCAGAAAACCTTCACTCTCCTCTCCTTTACTTTTTAAGTATTCCTCAAGATCTTCCGTTGCATCGTTCCAAAAACCCGAAGAATATTTTACATCTTGAACAACGTAGGATTTAAGCTTATTATCATTAATAAATGCATAATGCTCTTTTTCCTTAATTAGAAATTTGCTTGATATTGATTCTTCAATCAGCGTTTCCCATTTGGAATTTTTACCCGATGATACTTTTTCCTCCACATGGATATAATAATGGGCACATTCACGTTTCGAAAGTGGCGAATGCAATGGCGGACCAATAAACTCAACTGTCCCAACAATTTTTGCAACTTCACCGTTTTTAAAATCAGCTATCTTTTTAAATTTTGATTTCTTTAGTTTGCGTTTTATAACTGTCTTACTGCTGAAATAATAGCCAACAAAAAAAATAACGCCTACAACGCCTAGAGTTAAGAGAATTATTAATGGATTCATTTAGGATAATTTACAATGTGTTTTTATTCCAAACATATTTTTCTATTTATAACTTCATATTATGCTCATTATCAAAAATGCCACACAGCTTAATTACAACAACCTTGTTATTATCATTTCAATATCCTTTTAAAGTTGTTGCAATTCTTCAAATATGGAGTGATCACAACTGTCATCATTGAATTTGATTTCCGAATCTACTAAACTATGATTAGTGATCAAAACAATTGCAGGCTAATTTTTAAATAATCTTATGCTTACTAATTAAAGACATATAACTCTTATTTGATTTAACCAAAACGAAACTATAGGCGTTAAGCGTTTCTGCAGTCCATTGCATGTATTATTATGGCATAAAAAAGCCCCAATTCTATCAAAATTGAGGCTATAACTAATCCTTTATATATCTTTTTTTACTTCCACTCACTTTTTAAAATGGCGTAATTAATATCGTCAACCCATTCTCCATCAATCAACAAGCTTTGTTTAAAGTGAGCTTCTTTCCGAAATCCTAATCGTTCCAATAAGCTAATTGAATTTGTATTTAATGGATCTATTGAGCCAATTACTCGATGCTTATTCAGTTGCTGAAACAAATGATCAATTACTGCATGCAAGGCTTCGGTGGCATATCCTTTTCCGTGCGATTGCTTAGCTAAGGTGCAGCCAATTTCTACTTGCTGTTCATCGATAAAATGAATGCCAATATCACCAATTAAGCAATCACTTTCCCGATCGATAATAACCAATTGAAACCAAGTATCAGCCTGATTAAATTCATTGGGATTTCTGGATATAAAATCAGCAACCTCCTCTCTGTTTTTAGGAACAAAGCCTTGATATTTGTTAGTTTCGGCATCGGAACGATAAGAAAAAACAGCTTCTTTATCCTTTGCTGTTATTGGTCTTAATAAGGTTCTTTTAGATTCAATCATATTCCTTAAAACTTACTGTTTTTACGTTGCTTTTTCACATTCTTAACCATCTTCCCAAAATCTTTATCTTTCTTTTTTCTTTCCTGAGCATCCGATTCAAAATGCGATTTTTCTTTTTCCATTTTGCGATAATTCGCATAAGAATCAGCATCAATTTCTCTAGAGTCAACGGCTGCTAAAATAGCACAATCTTTTTCGTGCATATGCGTACAATCTTTGTATCTGCAATTATCAGCATACTCTAAAATGGTTTCGAAAGTCATCTCCAAACCTCTGTTTGTATCGGCGATTCCTACCTCGCGCATACCTGGATTATCGATGATAATACCACCATTTCCCAACACAATTAACTCTCGATGAGAGGTAACATGCTTTCCCTTGTTGACAGTCGCACTAATTTCTCCGGTCTTCATCTGCTCCCTACCCGAAAGAGCATTAAGCAATGTAGATTTCCCAACTCCTGACGAACCCAACAGACAGTACGTCTTTCCAGGCTTTATCAATTCTTCGAGTTGAGCATAGGCCT
>JADGFH010000699.1 GCA_016743925.1 Labilibaculum sp. | reverse complement strand
TATATATACATTTTAGCACCTGTTTTTGTACTATTATCACAGGTGGTAGTCTTTTTCCGTCAGTTTTATCATGACTCGGCTGTTGGGTCGGTAGTTGATGTTATAAAATGGAGTTTCATAGAAAAGGCTGTTGTTGGTTATCAGTATTATGGATATTTATTATTTGAGAAGTTTAGTAGTGCGGAATCAATTTATGGAGGATTATCATCAAATAGTTTTTCGTTCTTTTTTTATATCTATGAGCTATATACAACTAAGTTTGGTGTATTTATAGATTACGATTGGGAGCTAATTAATTTAAAACTTAGCGCTCCAAATTATGTTGAAAGTGCAGATGTCGTGATTAATGCGTTCTCTACTAATTTCTTACCAATATATTTGGATTTCGGAATATTGGGGATTTTTCTTTTTGGACTTTATTCTGGGTTCATTTTTGGTTATAAAACTGAAAACAATTTTTTCATTTTCATAAAAAATTTATTTTTTTTCATCTTAATTTTCGGAATTTATCAACCACTTATCTTAACATTGCTAGGATTTATTGCTTCACCAATTATTTTTATATTTCTTGCTAAGATAACAGTTGTCAAACACATAAAACAAACATAGGTATGATTATATTAAATTTAAAGGGTGGGCTAGGTAATCAACTTTTCCAATTGATGGCAATTTCAAAATTTGCTATTTTAAACAGTGAAAAAACTATCTATATATATACTGGTAATTTGGGAAATTTTGATGTGAAACGAAATTTTTCCCTAGATCCATTTATTGAAGAATTAGGAATTGAAGTTATAATACTAAATAGGAAAAAATGGTATTTTAATAAATATATTCTGGGAGTTTGCTCTAAACTTAAGATTATCAGCATTACAGAGGATAACTATAATAGATTGAATTTCTTTTCTAAAATTTTGAATTTATTTATTCTTGATGATTATTTTCAGAGTCTTGAGTACTTTGATTTAAATATTTTGAATAAAATGCAAAATGGATTGCTTAAGAACTATAGTTTAGATAAAGTCTTCAGGGATAAAAATGAAGTGTTTGATTTTTCTGAATTTAGGGCTCATAATATAGGTGTGCATATTCGTGGAACGGATAGGTTAAAGGAAATTAAAACGGATTATCTTCCGGAATATGTAGATTCATTTTTGTCATATGCCAAAGAAAAAATTTATTGTTTTACAGATGATATTGAGTATTCCCGAAAGTGTATGACCCATAGTGATAAAGATATTCTATACATGAGTGATTTTCAACTTTCAGATCTGGAAGAATTTTATTTAATAAGCTTATTTCAAAATTTTGTCATTACAAATAGTAATAGTTCTTTTTCAATTTTTGCTAGACTTTTGGCAAAAAATACTTCTAAAACATTTGTAATAAAGGAATATGGAAACGATCTTGAAGATTATCTTTATGAAATTCTAGGTAAATGTCAAAACGTGGAGAAAGTATCTAAATTAGATGTCAATTACCAATTTAATCTCAAATAATGTATATTAATAAAACAATAAATGTTATTACACCATTCTATTATCCACAAATTAATGGGGTATCATTCGTAGCTCAACAACAGGTTCGTTCATTAATATTATTAGGGTATCATGTAAATGTAATTACTTGTATTGGTTGTGAAAGTGTAGGAGAGGAACGTGTATATTGTTTTGATATCAAGGGAAATGGTACATTGGGTAGGCCTATTCGTGGGGATGTTGATGGATATATATATAAACTTGTCGAACTTTCTAAGGATTGTGTATGCAATTTTTTTCATGCATGGCATTCTTGGTCTACAAATATCGGATTGATCAATGTTGATCATTTAGATACACGTAATTTTATATATAGTCATGGAACAAGTTTCACGTCAGATTTGACAGGTCTTAATAAATATATTAGGAGATTCATTTATTTAGGGGAGGCAAAACGTATAGAAAAACTGATTGATAAGGTTGATGGGTTGATAACTATAACTAAAAATTCTACACATCATAGATGTTATGATAGTAAAATTTTTAAAGGCAAATTTAAATTTAATCTACCGAATCCTATTCATCAAAGAGAGTTTGGTATAATTGATGATATTCCAGAGTTTGAAAATTTATTTAGTAATGGGTTAAAAACTGCATTTTGTATATCGAATTATCAACGAATAAAAAATCAAGAGTTTTTATTGAAATTAGCGTATAAACTAAAATTTAATATTGTGTTTGTTGGTTCTGAGGGAAATTCATACCACGAATATTTAGAAAAGTTGATTGCTAAATACGGGGTGGAAAACAGAGTTAAATTATTGGTTAATGTTAGCGATTTCGTGGTGTCAGGATTATTTAAGAAGTGTGATTTCTTTTTGTTCGCTAGTAAAAATGATTTTTCTCCTTTAACGTTAATTGAAGCGAATCATTTCTCATTACCCTTTATTTCATTCAAAACTGCAGAATTTGATCGAAAGGGAGGATGGTTTGCCGATAATGAAGAATGTTACGAGGAATTACTTGTTAAGCTTTTGTCTCTAAATAAAAAAGAATTGGAGTCTATAGGAAATGATGGAAGGATTTATTATGATGATAATAATTCTTGCGATGCTTATATGGCTAACATTAGGAATTTCCTCAGTCTGTAATAAATTAGTATAGTAATTTTTATAATTTAATGAAAAATGTTTGAAACACCGATTTTGCTATTAATTTTTAATAGACTTGATACTACAATTCAAGTTTTTGATCAGATAAAAACAATAAAACCAAACAAATTATATGTTGCAGCAGATGGACCTCGGGATTTTGTGGATGGTGAATATCAAAAATGTGAAGAGACTAGACGCATCATTGATTTAGTTGATTGGGAATGTGAGGTAAAAACATTATTTCGCGATGAAAACCTAGGGTGCGGTAAAGCGGTAAGTTCTGCAATTGATTGGTTTTTTGAAAATGAAGAGGAGGGGATAATTTTAGAGGATGATTGTTTGCCAGAAATTGCATTCTTTCAATTTTGTAAAGAACTATTAGAAAAGTATCGGTATGAAGATAAAATATTTTCTATAGTGGGAAATAATCCAATAAATAATTGGTCTAGTAATGAAAGCTATTGTTTTACTAAGTATAATTTAATTTGGGGATGGGCATCGTGGCGTAGAGCTTGGAAGAAATATTCTTTTGACATAATCGATTGGAAAGAAAATAACGGAAACGCGGTATTAAATGAAACTTTTAAATATGATTATATCTCGCAAAGAAGTTGGAGAAAGCATTTGGATCAAGTTGCCAATGGTGAAATAGATACTTGGGATTATCAATGGCATTATACAAACTGGAAATTTAATGGAATTAATTGCTTACCGAAAGTAAATTTAATAACAAATATTGGCTTTGGTGAAAATGCAACTCATACTGTTGAAACAAATAATCATATATTGAATACTTCTTCGTCTGAATTGACTTTTCCTCTTGTTCATCCTGATAAAATATGTCTAAACAAAAGGGCTGATAAATATATTGGCAAGAAACGTTTTTGTAATTCTTACCGATTGTTTTTTAAGGCCGCGTTAAATGTACGCCTAAGACGAG
>JADGFH010000698.1:2733-3586 GCA_016743925.1 Labilibaculum sp. | reverse complement strand
CATCTAAATATAGCAAGACTTTAAAGATAAAAGCCTAAAAAGACTGAGATTATTGATCGAAATACCTCTACTAAAAATAAGTTTAGACTTCATAAAAACATAATTAAAGAGTTCATAAGAATTTACTCCCAAAAAGTGTAAGGAGTTCTGCGATTTTGTGTTAAATCAAGATGCATAAAAACGAATACTCTTTAAATGTTAAAATATCTTAATTAAAAATAAAGCAGGGTAAATGCTTGTCGTAGTGAGTGTAAGGTGTTGATTAATGATTTTGAGCAAGCTGTTAATTCAATATTAATCGCTAATTAATACGTTTGCGCTAATATTGGTTCAAGAAAAAAACAGCACGTTTTTTTTTGTTCATTGTATAATTAATAATTCTAACTATGAAGAAATGCTATTTACGAAATCTTCATTCAGGCCTATCTAACCCATTAGGTACTGGAAGTAAGATTGGGATTTTTGCGTTGCTTTTCGCGATAATGGTTTTACCATTATCTGCGAATGCAAACGTTGACAAATTAACCGATAATAATTCAACTGTTTCAGCTACCCAGCAGGTAGTGATTGGAGCAGTAACTGAAGATACAGGAATGTCACTTCCTGGTGTGTCAGTTGTTGTTAAAGGTACTACTATTGGAACTGTTACTGATATTGAGGGAAATTATGAAATTTCAGTTCCAGATGCAAGCAGTGTTTTAGTATTCAGTTTTGTTGGAATGCAAACACAAGAAATTTCAGTTGGTTCTCAATCCGTAATTAATGTTGTATTGGCAACGGACGCATTGCAGGTCGACGAGGTTATTGTTACTGCATTGGGAATTAAGAGAGATAAGAAAGCTCTTGGTTATGC
>JADGFH010000698.1:0-2723 GCA_016743925.1 Labilibaculum sp. | reverse complement strand
GGTTATGCTGTTCAGGATGTAAAAGCTGAAGAGTTAACACAGGGTGGTAACTCTGATTTGGTAAGCTCACTACAAGGAAAAGTTGCTGGTGTTCAGATTAATCAATCTGGTGGTGGTGTTGGTGGTACTTCAAGAATTGATATTCGTGGTACTAGTTCTTTGAGTGGAAATAATGCTCCTTTATGGATAGTTGATGGCGTTCCATTTGATAATGGAAATAGTCGTGATGGTGGCGTTTGGGGTGGTACTTCAAGAGCTGGTGGTGCTTTTGATTTGAATCCTGAAGATATTGAATCAGTTTCTATATTGAAAGGACCTAATGCGGCTGCTCTTTATGGAGAACGTGGTGGTAATGGTGTTGTTTTAGTTACCACTAAAAAAGGAACAAGAGGTAAAGGACTTGGAATTTCTTATTCTGGTGGATTTACGATGTCTGAGGCAGCTTATATGCTTGATCTTCAGGATAAGTATGGTCAAGGAGATAATGGAGTATACAATAATAGTAGTAAGTCTTCATGGGGACCAGAAATGAAAGGTCAAATGTTAGAGTCTTGGACGGGTGAAATGCTTCCTTATGAGGCACAAAAAGACCGTTTAAAAGATTTTACACGCACAGGATCTACTCAGAAGCACAATGTTGCTTTTACAGGTGGTAATGATGAAGGTGCTTACCGTGTATCTGTTGGTAAAGATGTTATGAATGGAATTTATGACGATCATAAAGTTGAAAAAATGACATTCGATTTAAGAGCTGATTATGATATTAATAATTGGTTGAATGTTGATACTAAGGTGTCATTTTTCAAAACAGAAGGTAATGAGCGTCCTGAGATTGGTAACTATAGTTACGTGTCTTACTTCAATAGTATGCCAATGAATATTCGTAACCAAGATTTAGCTCCAGGTTATGATATTGTTAGTGGTCAACATAAAGAGAAATTGTATACTACAACAAACGCTAACTATAGAAATCCTTACTTCTTGCAAGCTCAAACAACAAATTACGACGAAAAGAATAGAACTTTCGGATATGTTGCAGCTAATATTAAGATTACTTCTGACTTAAAAGCGAAATTTAAGTACGGAATGGATTTTTATGATTTCAGTTCAGTAGAAGGATATTTATTTGCTGATAATGTAGATTCAAGCAGACCTAACTACAATCCATCTCAGTCAAACTTTAAGGAAGAAAATTATGAATTCTTATTGTCATACAATAAAGAATTGAATGAGGATTTCACACTTGGAGTAAATGTTGGTGCAAACAGTATGAGACGTGTGTCTAAAGGATTAAACGCAAATTCTGGTCGTTTATCTTCTGAAGGCGATTTCTTTTTAGCTGCTGGTGCAAATATTAAAGCTTCGGAATCAGCTTCAGAAAGTGAAGTTCGTTCTCTTTACGGATCAGGACAATTAGCTTATCAAAACATGCTGTTTTTAGATGTTACTGCTCGTAATGATTGGTCTTCTACATTAACTGCAGCAGATGCGGATTACGATAATTCATATTTTTATCCATCTGTAAGTTTAAGTGGTATTGTATCTGAAATGACAGAATTGCCAAGATGGATATCATTTGCGAAAGTAAGAGGTTCTTGGGCAAAGGTTGGAAAGGCTACAAGTCCTTATAATACAAGTCAATCGTTTAGATTAGAAAGCGGAAACTTTAACCTAACAAGAGGTATTGTTGAAGCTCAAAGAGTTGTTGTTGACCTTAAACCAGAGATTTCGACATCATGGGAAATTGGTGCAGATTTAAGATTTTTAAGCAATCGTGTAGGAGTTGATTTTACTTATTACAACGAAGAAACTAAGAATCAGATTTTACCGGCTCCTGGAGTTCAAAGTTCTGGATTTAATACAGTTCTGATTAACGCAGGTTTGGTTACCAACAAAGGTATTGAATTTATGTTGTCAACTGTTCCAGTAAAATCTAAAGATCTTACTGTAGGCTTAGATTTTAATTTTGCCAAGAATGAAAGTATGATGGAGGAGTTAGCTCCTGGAATACCTGAGTATGATTTTGGTATGAATGTAATGGCTATTCCTGGTGAAAAATTAGGAGTAATTAGAGGTAGTGTATACGAACGTAGCGAGAATGGTCAAATTATCATTGATGAAAATGGTTTAATGACCGTTGCACAGGGTGATGATCACGTATTAGGAAATATCCAAGCAGACTGGACCGGATCTATTAATCTAAGTGTAGATTATAAAGGTTTATTCTTAAGTGCTTTGGTTTCAATCCAAGAAGGTGGCGATATTCTTTCTTCTTCTGAACGTGGAGCTGTATCGGCAGGAACTGCTGCTAGAACGACTGAGAATAATAGAATGGCATTTTTTGTTGATGGAGTAACTGCTAGTGGTGGTGCTAATAATGTTATTGTTTCTGCTGAAGAATACTGGAGACAAATGGCAAAAGTAGATGAAGAGTTTATGTACGATGCTTCTCATATGAAATTGAGAGAAGTTGCAATTGGTTACAATCTACCTAAGTCTCTATTGAGTAAAATACCTCATAACCCAATTAAGAGTGCAAGAGTGTCATTAGTTGGTAGAAACTTATTGTATTTCTATAAGAATACACCAGGAACTGCGCCAGATGCGAGTGCTTACAGTACTTCATTTGCAGCACAGGCATATGATTTTTCTCCAGTTCCATCTGCGCGAACTTATGGGGTCTCTCTTAATGTTGGTTTTTAATAGTTAAAAAATTTAAGGTT
>JADGFH010000697.1 GCA_016743925.1 Labilibaculum sp. | reverse complement strand
ACCTCCTCCTAATCCTGCTCCAAAAGGTACGTTTTTGTGCAAATGAATTGCAGTTGATGGAATGTTGTATTTGGAACGAATCAATTCGAATGCTTTACAAACAATATTGTCTTTGTCTGCAATCTTGATTGGAATTCCGGATGAGCTGAACTGATAATTTTCTTCATTAGAATTCGTAATTTCTAATCCATCCGTTAAGGGAATAGGATAAAAAATAGTTTCAATATTATGGAATCCATCAGTTCGTTTTTCTACGATATTAAGACCGATGTTGATTTTAGCATTTGGGAAACAAAGCACAGGTAATAAGTTTTATGATTGAGTGGTAAAAATACTGGATTTATAGTAGCAAAAAAAATCAATTAGAAGCATTTTTATTTTCTATCTTTGTCGTTGCATTCTGTAATTTTTTTCAGATTGCTCAATTTGAATAAAAAGATTTTAATAGTGTATGGCTGGGGCAAATAATTATAACAATCAATCGAAAAATAAAGTTGATCTTGATTACGGGAAAGTTCCTCCACAGGCTTTAGAGCTTGAGGAAGCGGTTCTTGGAGCAATCATGTTGGAGAAAGATGCCATTATTTCGGTTGGTGATTTGCTTACTGCAGAGAGTTTCTATAAGGATGCTCATCAGAAAATTTACAGGGCGATTATGAGCCTTTCTGCAGAGGAAGAGCCTATTGATATTTTGACGGTTACTGAGGAGTTGAAAAAAGAAGGTACGCTTGATGATGTTGGTGGCCCTTTTTATATTACTCAATTAACAAACCGTGTTGCTTCTGCTGCGCATATTGAATTCCATGCAAGAATTATTGCACAAAAGCATATTCAAAGAGAATTGATTCGTGTTTCTTCCGATATACAGAGCCAAGCATTTGATGCGAGTGTTGATGTAGCCGATTTGCTAGATCAAGCTCAGCAAGATGTATTTGATATTGCAGAAGGAAATATTAAAAAGGAATCAGCACATATTCGTCCTTTAGCCGATGAGGTAATTAATCAGATTATTGAGGCAGGAAAACGTGAGGATGGTTTGTCTGGAGTACCCTCTGGGTTTACGGCCTTGGATCGAATTACATCAGGATGGCAAAAGTCCGATTTGGTTATTATCGCAGCTCGTCCATCTATGGGTAAGACGGCTTTTATTCTGTCGATGACTCGAAATATGGCTATCGATCACAAAGCTCCTATTGCTATTTTTTCACTCGAGATGGGTGGTGATCAGTTGGTGAAACGTATGATGTCTAGTGAAACCGAATTGGGATCGGAGAAATTGAGAAGTGGACATTTGGAGCCGTTCGAGTGGGAAATATTCCATAATAAAATTAAAGAACTGGTTGAAGCACCAATATATGTGGATGATACTCCAGGTTTATCGATATACGAATTGAGATCAAAATGCCGTCGATTAAAGGCAAAATACGATATCAGTTGTATAATTATTGATTACTTGCAGTTGATGACAGCAGGTTCGGATATGAAAGGAAATCGTGAGCAGGAAGTAAGTTTGATTTCTCGACAGTTAAAAATTATCGCGAAGGAGTTAAATATTCCTGTTATTGCCTTGTCTCAGTTGAATCGTGGTGTTGAACAAAGAACTGGTGATGCAAAAAAGCCAATGCTTTCCGATTTACGTGAATCTGGTGCGATTGAGCAGGATGCCGATATGGTGTTGTTTATTCACCGTCCGGAACGTTATGGTATTACGGAAGATGCCGAAGGTAATTCATTGCTTGGTATTGCAGATATTATTATTGCAAAACATCGTAATGGTGCGGTTGGGGAAGTTCAACTTCGATTTCGTACTCAGCTGGCTCAATTTACCGACTTAGAAGGAGAATCGGCAAATCCATTCGCAACACCTGGTTTAGACGATGGGAAAACATTTAGTTCTAGTATGAATCAGGAATCTAAAGAGCCTAATGGATTTGATGATATTGGTGCAGGCTTTGGAGGAAGTAATGATTTTGAAGATGCACCTCCATTTTAGATAAACTCATAAATCTTATTTACAAATAGAATTTCTTATCTTGTTTTTATGATTGAAGATATTACGTTCTTTAAAAAATACTGGCGCAGATTAGTCTTGTTACTATTTGTTAGTATGTTTTTTTATACCTCTTATTCTGCTAGTTTGTTAATTCAGATGGATGATAGCCAAAAGAATCATCTGAAAGCTTACGGTATTGCATTTTGGACGCTCGAAAAAGATTATCAAATTCATTGGTTGTTGAATTATAACGGAGGATCATTTCTTCTGCCTTTCCATAAAGAGATTCAAGATGAATGTCAAATCCGAGGAGTGTCTTTTTCTGTATTGAGTGATATTTCGGCGCAACAAATCTTAGAAGATATTGCAAGTGATGAGCGCAATATGGATGCTGTTAAGTTAGAGAAATCACCTTTAATTGCAGTCTACTCTCCGAAGGGGAAAAAGCCTTGGGATGATGCCGTAACCTTAGCTCTTACTTATGCCGAAATCCCTTATGAAATAATTTATGATGATGAAGTAATGACAGGCAAGTTGTCGAAATATGATTGGTTGCATTTGCATCATGAGGATTTTACCGGGCAATTTGGGAAGTTTTATGCTTCGTATCGAAATATGAAATGGTATAAAGACGAAGTGCGCTCGAATACAGAACGAGCAAATCGCTTTGGCTTTTCGAAAGTTTCTGATCTGAAAAGAGCTGTTTCTAATCGAATTAAAGCTTTTGTAGAAGCTGGAGGTTTTTTGTTTGCCATGTGTTCGGCTACCGATACATTTGATATTACTTTAGCTGCAGATGGCCATGATATTTGCGACGCTGCTTTTGATGGAGATCCGATGGAAGCAGATGTTCATTCTCATTTAGACTATTCCAAAACATTTGCCTTTCAGAATTTTAAATTGGAAACCAATCCTAATGTTTATGAGTTTTCCGATATAGATGTAACCTTAGGTCGAAAGGTTAGAAAGGATGAAGACTACTTTTCTTTATTTGAATTTTCCGCCAAATGGGACCCAGTTCCAACGATGCTTTGCCAAAATCATAAAAATATGATTAAAGGATTTATGGGGCAAACAACAGCTTTTAAGTTGGATTTAATAAAATCTGGCGTTCTGGTGATGGGGGAGAATAAAGCTGCAGGTGAAGCTCGATACATTCATGGGAATTTAGGGAAGGGTACATGGACTTTTTATGGAGGACACGATCCTGAGGATTATCAGCATTTGGTTGGAGATCCACCTACCGATTTAAGTTTAAAAAAGAATTCTGCTGGATATCGCCTGATTTTGAACAATGTTTTGTTTCCTGCGGCAAAAAAGAAAAAAAGAAAAACCTAAACAAGCTGGTAAATAGTAACTTTTGGAGCGGCTTACAGATGATTACCTTCAATTTTACCTCGTTATTTTGTCACCTCTAGCTCGGAGGTACATTTGGTATGATTAAATAAACTATTAGATATTTCCATAATAAGAAGGCTCCCTATTTATTAGAGGTGTCGAATTGTAATTTTCTGTCCTTTTCTCTGTGTAACACTGTGTTCTCAGTGGTGGCTTTTTTTGAGGTAGCATTATGGTTGATCACATTGGATGAGAG
>JADGFH010000696.1 GCA_016743925.1 Labilibaculum sp. | reverse complement strand
TATTTACCAAAGATATATGAAGTTTTCAAAAATGAATCATATGTAAAGAATGAATATATTCAGAGAGCCTTTGTAGCGGCGTTCTCTGATGAAAAAAAGTTTTATGATGCAATGAGAGAAGTATTAGAGCATGTCATTAAGCCGTGTTTCAGTGTACTCTCAGAATTAAAAAGTTAACAAGAAAATGCATGCGAATAAAAAAACTCGCATGATTTGAGCGTTAGAAGTTAAAGGAGTAGCAGGCATTGGAGACGAAGTATAAATGTTACAATTATGAAGATAGTTTTGATCGACTAGATGAAATATTAGATGAATCAGAAACATCATTTCCAGAAGTAGATGAAATACCTGCTAGAGATAAATTAACTTATAAAAATGGCTTTTATGTAAATTGCTCAGCGTTGTTTGTAGATATAAGAGACTCTTCAGAATTACCAAACAAACATAAAAGACCTACTCTCGCTAAAATATACAGAAGCTATATTTCAGAAGTAGTGGCAATAATGAGTGGGAACACAGACTGCTCAGAAATTAGAATTGAGGGAGATTGCGTCAGTGGAATTTATAACACGCCAAAGCAATATCAAATCGATAGTATGTTTTCCGACGCAGCAAAAATTAACTCACTAATAAAAGTTCTAAATCATAAATTTCAAAAAAGAAATATTACTGAAATTGAAGTAGGTATTGGCATGGATTATGGGCGAGCACTTATGATCAAGTCGGGATATAAAGGTAGTGGCCTTAATGAAGTTGTATGGATGGGGGATGTTGTAAATAGTGGATCCAACCTATGTTCCAATGCCAATAAAGGTTGGGACAATAAAGTTATTTTTGCATCAAATGTTATCTATTCAAACCTAAATGATCACAATAAAGATCTACTTTCTGAAAATTATAATCATGACTGTTACCATGGTAACGTCATAAATAATGATATGGAAAAATGGTATGACAAAAACTGTAAAACTCAATCATCTACATCTGGTGGTCTTTGGTGATTGATACATTAAAAGATATGCTTTCAAAGGTTAATGAGTGGATAAAGTTTGCAGAGGCAAAAAATGCTGCAAATGTCGCTTTTTGCTCTGCGGGTATTTTTGCAGTCGCTAGAATGAGCTTAGGTGCAGAATCATTGAATAAATTTCTCTTAATTTATTTAGTTGTGGTTCTTATACTATTGGTTATCTCCTCCGCTTTATCATTACTTTCATTTATACCGCAGCTAAAAACTCCATGGGTACATATTGGTAGTAGAGATAAAGATGATAATTTGTTGTACTTTGGCCATGCTTGCAAATATACAGCTAGTACATACTTAGATAAACTTCATTCAGGCAAAGCACAAAAATCTGAAAACTATGATCTTGAGTTACTTTATTCAGGGCAGATAGTTATAAACTCACGTGTAGCATTGGTAAAATTCAAACAATTTGATTTAGCAATTCTATTTACTCTTACTGCGATACTTTCTCCTATAGGAGCACTGTTGGTTTATAAACTAAGAAAGTAACTTCTAACAAGTTACTCAAATGGACGCTAAACAGTTGGCTAGCGCTCGTTCCTCGCAATTTTAGCCAACAATTTCGCGCCGCTTAGCAAGGCGTTAGCAGTCTCTCAGGTTGCTGCACTACTGCCACATATAATATGTCTAATGAAGAAACTCGACGGAGAAATATAATTGCTTGTTGAAAATTTTAGGGATGTTGATTTATTGGGTGATAAGGACTTTGAGTTCTTCGTTAAAGAGTTGCTTGAAAAATCAGGTTGGACTGATGCCGTTATTACAGAAGTTGGTAAGGAATATAAGCATGGTGATGGAGGTGTTGATATATTCGCCTACAAAGCTGGTCGTAAGTTTGCTATTGAAGTAAAACAAAGAAATCTTCAATCTAACGTAGATGTAAAAGCATTAAACCAATTGGTGACTGGAGCTAAACTAGCGAAAGTTAATCATATGATATTAGTGACGAATTCTTATTTTACCTCTGAAGTCCAAGTCAGAGCATTACGGCTAGGTGTTGAGCTAATTGATCGGGATGGATTAAAAAGCCTTTGGGTGCAAAAACACTCTGAGATAGGCAGGGATATTAAGCCTAGAAAATATCAAACACAGATAATTCAAGAAGCAGTAAATCAATACAATATTGGGAAAAATAAAATCTTAATAGAAATGGCAACGGGCTTAGGTAAAACTTATACAGTTGCACTATTAATCAAAGAGTTAACAAGAAATATTCCACAACGGCCTAGAATAATGTTTGTTGCTCACCAAATTGAAATATTACTTCAATCAGTTACAGCTTTTAAAAATGTATTTGGTGTAGGCTCATATAGCTTTTCAGCTTGTTTTTCTGGTTCTTTTCCTGAAGAAACTGATTTCGTATTTGCAAGCTTTGATACGCTATATGGTCAATTAGATGATTTAAAAAAAGAAACTTTTGATTATATTATCGTTGATGAGGCACATCATACACCTGCAAGAACGTATTCCGAAGTAGTAAAAAACTTCTCTCCAAAGTTATTAATAGGGCTAACAGCTACGCCTTATCGTTCAGATGAAAAAAATGTAACTGATTTTTTTGGAGGACGAGATGGTCATATAGGTAAATATGACTTGGTTTGGGGGTTGAAACATAAAAAGCTAGCATTTCCAAAATATTTAGTTTTGTTGGATGATTTGGATCAGAGCAAGATAGATCAATTAGATAGCGGCTTATCTGTTAGTGATCTTGATAAGAGGTTGTTTCTTCATAAAAAAGATGAAGAGGTAGTTAAAATTATTGAAGCTACTGTTAGCAATAAAAATATAGAAAATGTTAAGGGTATAGTGTTTTGTAGAAATATTCTCCATTTAAAGCATTTGCTTGGTTTTTTTGAAATGGGAACTGCAACTTGTGTTCACTCAAAAATGCATGATCAAGAGCGAAGAGAAAATATAAGAAATTTTCGAGAGGGTGACTATAAATATATCCTAGTTTGTGATCTTTTTAATGAAGGTATTGATATACCTGAAACAAACCTTTTAATTTTTATGCGTTATACAGGGTCAAGAACAATTTGGTTGCAACAACTAGGTCGAGGGTTGCGAAAAACACCAAATAAAGAATATGTGCATGTGTTAGATTTTGTTGGCTCGTTAGAGCGATTAAATGAAGTAAAAGCCCTATCAAATGCTGTAAAAAATAAAAAATTAGAAAAAGAGCACTTGGAGGATACGGAGGAAAAAAATGATAAAAAGCAGGTGGTTCATGATGGATCACTTGAAGTCCATTACAGCGAGTCTGCGGCTAAAGTGTTAAAGCTCATAGAGGAGTTGAAATATCGCTTAAATACTCGTGAAGCCCTAATAGAAAAAATTAGATGTTATAGAGAGCAGGAATCTCAAATACCTGAAATAAGTAATATTGAAGAAGTTCTTGATGACGTGACTCCCGATCAACTTTCTACATATTTTGATTCGTATTATGGATATTTAACCGCAGCATTTGATACTGACTTTGACATACTAACTATGAAATCTCGCGTAGGCGGATTTGTAGAAGAATATATTGCAAACAATGGTGTTGAGCCTAGCTTACGAGCAATAC
>JADGFH010000695.1 GCA_016743925.1 Labilibaculum sp. | reverse complement strand
CTTAATAAACAATTCTAAAAAGGAAGGATTCGAAATCATTTTTTTCTGACTAAAGGACATTTCCCCAACCTCCAATTTAGATGTAAAATCTTCGTTTATTGTCCGATCGAAAACATACTGAATTTCTTCGCCAGTTAAAGGATTTAAATTTTGAGGATTTAATTGTTCAATCTTTAAATCCAACTCAAACCAGCTATTTTGAATTGCATTTCCTTTAATAACAAATGGAATGGCAAACTTCTCCCAAGTTGAATTTCGGGAAGTAATTATTAATTTAACTTTACGGGAATCCTTATAGTTTGAAATAAATTGTTTAACCTGAAGAAATAGACGTTCTAACTTATTATTATCATATGTTATTTCATCAAGAGCATCAATAACAAAAATGAGACGACCTTTACATTCTTCTGGATTTTCTAAAAAATATTTTAATGAATCTTTCTGATTTAAACCTAACTGTTCTTGCACCCAGCGTTCTAATCTAAACCCCTCATTCATAAAACTAATCATAAAAGATGCATTCAAATATAAAATTACATTCTCACTATTGTTCGAAAACCAATTCTTCTCGAACCACTTTGCTAGCATTGTAGATTTACCCCATCCACCCGGAGCCACAAAAGCCGTAGCCATCTTAGCCGAATTAAGAAAAGAATCAATTCGCTGCTCTGCATTAGATCTGTTTACAACCGATTCAAACGGAAGTCCTGATTGTACTTTAATTAATTCATAAGTTTCCTGACTAAAGCTTAAAGCTTTTTCGTACAAATCAGACCAAGAATTCTTATGCTCATTTGTTTTTTCTGGTACGCTTTCTTGTTTAGAACAGAAATCCAGCCACGACTCAAAGCCGATATAAATAGAAAGAATATTTAAAGTGAATTTTGCAGGAGATGTTCTTGATTTTAAAAATCCAAATATGCGTCGTATTGTAGTGGTACTAATTCGGCATTCGGTTTTATCGCATATTTCATCCGCCAGACTTTTACAATCTTTAGTGTACAAAAGTTGCGAACCAAATTTCTTTAAAACTTCTGTTTTTAGGTTTTCAAACATAGTTATTGTAGTGATAGGGATCGTAGATTTATCAGATGCAGGATGAAATTACGAAAGAAATACCTCCAAGGCAATCACCAATTTATCTTCAGGTATGATAAATTTATATCTATGTTGTTTCACTCAATAATGACGTAAGTGTAAAATCTAAAATTTTCAGAATTTATTATATATTTTGAGAGAGTACCATTTTTTAGGGAGATTATTTCAGGGCGAGATAATCCCTATGAAAAAGGGGAGTTTAAAAAGCTCCCCTAAAATAATTCTATATTTACTTTTTTGTGTTTGATAGCGAATGTGCCAACCGTTTTAGTCTAGATAAAAAAACTTTCTTTTTACCTTCAGAAACATCAATCTCTTTCCCATTTGTGAAAATGATACGACCTCCACGGCCTTTAATATATTGACTTATAAAATTAAGATTTACTAAATGCTTACTATGAACTCTACAAAAAATATCAGGTGGTAAAATTTCCTCAAAATTGGAAAGTACTTTAGAAACCATCAAAACGGTATCATCACTTAAATAAAAATTTGTATAACTACCATCTGCTTCACATCTTAAAATCTGGCTCAATTCAATTATTCTAAGACCATTTGCTGTTGGCAATATGATCTTTTGATGATGATTATTCAAACTATCACAAAGTATTTTTATTTTTTCATTCAAATCAATATTCTGATGATTTTCTTTGTAGCGATCCACTGCAGCCTGTAATTCGATATAATTAATTGGCTTTAATAGATAATGAAGCGCTGCAAATTGAAAAGCCTTAATCGCGAAATCATTAAAGGCAGTTGTAAAAACGACTTCAAAATCACGATTTGTTACTCTTTCTAAGACTTCAAAACCATCTCCATCAGGCATTGAAATATCCAAAAATACTAGATTTGGTTTTAAATTATTGATTGCTAAAATTCCCGACTCAACATTATGCGCAAAGCCGATCACTTCTACTCCAGTACAATATCTCTCCAACAATTTATGAAGAGTCGATTGACTCTTCAACTCATCATCAATAATTAATGCTTTTATCATCAGCTCACGATTTACTTAGAACTCTAATAGATCTTAAATATATAAAAAAAGCACCCCATTAGAGTGCCTTTAAAATTATTTATGTTACAATTATTCATTAATCTCTACCAAATCAAGTACAAAGGCATATTCTAATGCAGCCTCATGAAAACGTTCAAATCTACCGGAAGCTCCTCCATGTCCAAAGTCCATATTTATTTTAATAAGCAATGGGTTTTTATCTGTTTTCATGTCTCTTAGCTTCGCTACCCATTTTGCAGGTTCCCAATACTGAACTTGAGAATCGTGCAAACCTGTAGTTACTAGCATTGCCGGATAATCTTTAGCCTCTACATTATCATACGGAGAATAAGAAAGCATATAATCGTAATATTCCTTGTTTTTAGGATTTCCCCACTCATCAAACTCTCCTGTTGTTAAAGGAATTGTTTCATCAAGCATTGTCGTTACAACATCTACAAATGGAACAGCAGCAATAATTCCTTTGTAAAGATCTGGTCGCATATTGCTAATGGCACCCATTAATAATCCTCCTGCACTACCACCCCAGGCAAACACTTTATCTTTTGCAGCAAATCCTTCTGCAATCATAAACTCTGCACAAGCATTAAAGTCTGTAAATGTATTTATCTTCTTTAACAACTTTCCATCTTCATACCAATAACGGCCCATTTCCTGTCCTCCACGCACATGCGCTGTAGCAACAACAAAACCACGATCCAATAGACTTAAACGAACCGAACTAAAATAAACATCTGAACTGCTACCATACGAACCATATGCCGACAACCAAAGTGGGTTGGTTCCTTTTTTGAATTTATCTTTTCGATAAACAAAAGAAATTGGAACTTTTGTACCATCTTCAGAAATTGCCCAAACACGTTTTGCTTCGTAATTGTCTTTCTTAAAATCACCAATAACTTCTTGTTGCTTCTTTATCGTTTTTTCTTTGGAAAGCATATTATAATCAATCGTAGAAGTTGGTGTAGTTAAAGAGGTATAACCATAACGAAGAATGTCTGTTTTAAATTCTGGGTTCGTAGAAATTCCTGCATTATAGGTTTCTTCTCCAAAATCTAGGTAATGCTCATCTTTGCCATTCCAATTCATGATTCGCAATTGATTTAAGCCATTTTTTCTTTCTCCAACCACAAGGTAGTTTTCAAAAATCTCAAAATTACTTAAAAAAACATCTTCGCGATTTGGAATTACTTCTGTCCAATTAGCCTTCTCTGTTTTCGACACAGGAGTTTTCATCAAACGGAAGTTTTTCGCTTCTAAATTTGTTCTGATATAGAAATCGCCTTGATAATGATCAATGCCATATTCCAAATTGTTTTCGCGAGCTTGAAAAACTTTAAATTTATCATTTGGATTATTTGCTTCTACGAATCGATACTCAGCAGATAACGTACTTGTAGATCCGATAATGATATACTTTTTAGATTTTGTTTTGTAGCAAAACGTATAAAATGTGTTGTCCTTCTCTTCATATACTAACTCATCCTTTTCTGTAG
>JADGFH010000694.1 GCA_016743925.1 Labilibaculum sp. | reverse complement strand
CGTCTTCGTAAATCATACATACTAGCCTTTTTGGCAGTATTTAGATAATACATATACATCAACTTTTGAGGTAGCAGATTCTTTATTTTTTCTTTGAACGATGCCATATTTTATCTTTTTTCGTTTTTAAACTTATGCTCCACCTTTAAAGCGTAATACAACACTTTTTAAAGGTTTGTATAATAAATCTCTTTCGTACTGATTCATTGATGTAAGCCAAAAAATAGGAATGTAAATTATTGCAAATAAAATAATTCCAGAAGCAAGACTAACAACAGTATCAAGTTCTATACTTTGTAAAATCATGTAAGTAAGAAGCCCTATAATCAAAGGAGAAATAGACATTTTTCCAATTTCTCTCCAAAATTTAGGAATATCAATTTCTTGCTTTTTATAATAATAGATATTCATGACTACAAGGTGACCAAGAACCAATCCAGCACAAATTGCAATAGCACAACCAATACCTCCATATGTTTTAACAAGCATCAGTTGCAATGCTACACTAAATGCTGCTATACCGATATATACTAAAGCTCGAAACTTAATTCGGTTGCGTGCTTCTAATATAATAATCCCCAAATTTTGAATTAGAGGAATGGTTAGCGGTATAAAAAACAATAAGGTTATCATATAGGTATCGGCGTAATTTGCACCCGCCCACAAATGAATAAACTGTCTACCAAAGAGAATAAATCCAGCAAGTATAAAAGACATTACAATAAACTGAATTCTGCCTGTTCGTATAAATAAATCTGATATTTCTTTATCTGATTTAGATTGAGTAACCATGGCTGTTACTTTCGGTAAAAAAACACCCGAAATGGCAGTTGAAAAGCCCATATACATCTGCTCTAATTGGATTCCCACAGCAAAAATTGCAACCGCCGCAGTTCCAACATTAGCCCCTAAGACCAATTGTCCTGAACTCCAATAAAGACGATTAATAATAGCTCCTAAAAAGATGTAAAATGAATAACCAGCCAGCTCTTTAAAAAATCCCCATTGAAATTTCCTGAAGTATATCTTTATTTTGATTTTGCATTTACAATACCATAAGTTAATTAACTGAGTAGTAACATTAAAAATGGTAATTAACACAACCATACCAATAGCACGATATCCCATTTCCAATAAGGCAATCATAATTACTGTATTCAAAATAATTCGGACAACCTGTATAACCTTTTGAAAAATAAACTTTTCGTAGGCCGTTACAATCGAACCGAAAATACTTACTGGGAAAGTAAAAACCAGATTAAAAACCATTAACAAGACCAAAGTATGAACCTTTTCTAATTCATCTGCTGTTAAAGTACCGCTATATATGGTTTCAATATTAAAATACAATACCATTCCCAACACCAATACAATAAAACCGATAAAACCATAAAGAATAATGAACATCCCAAACATGGAATATTGCTCTTCTGTTTTTCCCTCTGAACGAAACTTGGCAGTGTACCTAATAATGGTATTTCCAAAACCTAAATCAAGAATTGTAAGGTAAGCAACTACCGATGCCACCAATGAATATAGACCATACTCACTTTGCCCCATCATACGAAGCATATAAGGAGTATAAAGCAATCCAACGACATTACTTAAGCCCATTACTACATAGGATAAAATTGCACCAATTTTTAATTGATTTACCTTCATTCAGTCAAACTTTTAGTAGCCTTTTTTATATTAATATCGTTAGCTTCTTCCTAAGAAATTGGTCTTCGTATAAAACCTTAAACGCAATGCATTCTTTATGAAACGTCTAAAAAATGATCGTTTTTTAGGAAGATCTCCCAATATATTTTCCATTTCTGTTAATTCAACACCATTTAGAAGAACTTGAATGGTATCTTTTTTTGCGACAGATTTAAAATCATTTAATGAATTTTCGTCTGCCGAAGACCAAGCTCTGTTTGCTCTAACCATCATTATTGCATAATCTGATTCTCCAACCAATTCAACAGGGTAAGTGTTTTTCATTACATCTGGAATCTCAACAAAAACATAATCAAAATCCTCTTTCTTCATATCAGAACCTACCAATTGACCTATCGCTTTAGCTCTATGGAACATAGGTGTAATTTCATATGATTTTTTGATATCCAACATCGATGAGTCAATAGTGTTATGAGTTAAATACAAGCACTTATAACCTAGCTCATTTAATTTTTTCACCAATAAATCAAAAACAAAGCTCTTCCCTTCTCCTTTTTGATTACTAAAAAGTGTGATTTGGACCGGTTTATTAACCTCACTAGCTGCTGATTTTAGTAGCAATAACTTCCTGATCATGATCTCTAAGGTCCTCTTTTTTACAAAATCAACATCTAAGTTTTTATTTGGATTTAGAAGATTTGGAAACATAGCTAAAACCTTATAACCAATGGCATCTTCAGCTCTAGTTACTGTTTTGATACTAGTATCTATGAATTCTAATAGGATAATAACAAAAGCAGGTATTACAATCCCAATCATGAACGCGATGATTATTAAGAATTTTCTTTTACTAGCTCTTGCTTCAATAGGAAAAAATGGTGGTGTAACAATCTTTAAGTTCGAATTTAATTCGATATTTTGTTGTTTTAACTTTGCCTTATTTAAACTTTCTAATAAAGATAAATACTTTTGCTCTGCGACATTAATTTTACGTTCTAATCGCTTCATTGTAGCTCCTAAAGGCGCATAACGTTCAAAAAGCTTATCAAAATCTTTTTTGATTTCATCTCCAACTTCTAATTGGGCTTTCGACGATTCAAACTCTATCATTTTCTCTAACCAGCGCTCTAATATTGAATTACCGGCAATTCCTTCTTTAGAATTATCAAAACGATATTGGGCATCAACTAATTCTCCCAATTTATCTTCTATAACGACCTCTTGTTTTTTTAACTCAATCAATTTAATTGAATTTATCTCGGTTTTAATCTCTTCCATTGGCGAAGAGTTTGTTAGCATCCAAATTTGATGTTTGATATCTGAAAGACTCTCACGTAAGGCAAGCATTTCATTGCTATTCACCCTTCTTCTTTCATTCCTGGTCATTTTTTTCTCAAGAAGATGTATGACAGATACCACTGCCATATGTTTCATCTGAATCTCGGTATAGCTTAAATCAAAATGTTCCTTCTCCGAGGCTATATGTCTTGTTTGTTCATAATAATTAATAATATTATACCTCTTATTAAACTCTACAAGCTCTTCCTCTGCGTAATTCAAATTAGATTCGGCATTATCAATTTCCTTTTGAAAGTAACCAACAACAGCATCCGACTGATTAACTTTTATATCCGAATAAACTTTAACGAATACTTCATTAATTAATTCTAAAGTATTGGCACAAACACCAGGATCATCTGAATTAAAAGATATTTTGACCATGTCGCTGGATTGTACTCTGGCAACTTTGATTTCTTTAAGAATCTCCTTAGTACTATAATGTCTATGTCCTAAATGAATTAATTCGTATATGAAATTAGTATGATCTGTATTCTTATATTCTAAAAGATTTTGATAGGTTTTCTCTGGATTATTCTTAACAATTAAAACTTTAACTTCTTTTGGAACAATCTCCATCAGCAGCTTATAGTGTTCAGGCAGAATAACATCA
>JADGFH010000693.1 GCA_016743925.1 Labilibaculum sp. | reverse complement strand
CTTGAGTACTGCTCGTGCTATACTCAATCTCTGACGCTGACCACCAGAAAGCTTTCCTCCTCGATCACCAATATTAGTATAATAACCATCTTCAGCAGCAGTTATAAAGTCATGAGCATTGGCAATTTTGGCTGCAGCTTCAACCTCTTCCAATGTAGCATTATCTACACCAAAGGCAATATTATTAAAAATCGTATCATTAAATAGGATCGATTCCTGATTCACATTTCCCATGAGGTGGCGTAAATCACTAATTTTATAATCGCGAATATCTTCACCATCAATAAAAATGCCACCAGATTTGACGTCGTAGAAACGGGGTAATAAATCGGCAAATGTTGTTTTTCCTGAACCTGATTGTCCTACTAAGGCAACCGTTTTACCTTTGGGAATACTAACGCTTACATTTTTCAGCACATCACGTTCACCATCGTATGAGAAACTAACATTCTTATATTCGATGCTACTTCCGAAATCTGAGATCTCTTTCGCATTTTCTTTATTGATTATTGTCGATTCTGCATTAAGTAATTGATCGATACGATCCATTGCTGCTAATCCTTTTTGTATGCTATATGCAGCTTTCGAAAAAGCTTTTGCAGGATTTATAATGGAATAAAACATGCCTAAATACATAATAAAAGTAGATCCATCTAAATTTCCAGTACCATTAAGAATAAGTATACCCCCATAGCACATAATAACAAGCATGACTATTGAACCCAGAAGCTCACTTACTGGGTGAGCTAAAACATATCTACGCATAATGCTATTCATAGTTCGGCGGTAAGAGTTACTTTCTTCTGCAAATCGAGTGGTCATTTTCTCTTCGGCATTAAAAGCCTTAATAATTCTCAAACCCGATAAACTTTCTTCAATAGTTGATAAAATATCACCCATTTTATTCTGACCATCTCGTGATGATTTCTTTAAGCTTTTACCTGTTTTTCCAATAATATAACCAGCAATTGGCAACATGACGAAAACAAAAAGAGTAAGCTTTATACTGATGATTAACAAACCTGTTAGGTACACTAGAATAATAACAGGATTCTTAAAATACATATCAACAGAACTCATAATTGAAGTTTCAACCTCCTGTACGTCGCCTGTCGAACGTGCTATTATATCACCTTTTTTTTCTTGAGAGAAAAAAGGAAGAGGTAAGCTAACCAGTTTTGCATATATTTTCTGACGCATATCACGAACAACACCGTTTCGGATGTTCACACTATGATAGGATCCTAAGAAGGCGAATATAACTTTTAATAAAATCATACTTAGTGCAAGTGCAGCTATAAAGAATAGGGAATAGTCTGCTCCATACTCTGATTTTACTAAGGCAATATAATAGTCGAAATTATGCATAACAGCCTCTTTGGAAAAAGCCCATGGCATTTTTTCTAAAACAGCCAATGCTTCATTTTTATTAAAAAATGTATCTAAAATTGGAACCATTGCACCAAAAGAGAATACACCAAAAATAGCTCCCAATAGGTTATAAATAAACATCATGATCAAATCTCCCTTATAAGGAGGCAAGAATCGTTTTAGAATATTAAGGAAATCTTTCATTTAAGCCTTTATGTTATTGCTGATATGCCATGGCAATCTCAGATGAAATGAATAAGTTTTCTAAGCTTTTTAGAACTTACGGAAAACAAAATAGCTGGTAAAAATACGATTCTTACTAGCTATTCGCAAAGATTTAACAATATTTAGCTGGTGTTGTTATTAATGGGGTACTGAAAACAAAAAGGCCGCAGAAGTAATACTCCTGCGCCCTTTTAATATGAATTAACTGAAATCTAGATTCCAGTATAGTTGCTTGGTGTAATGGTCTTCAATTCAGCTTTAAGACTGTCTGAAATCTCAAGTGTATCGATAAACTCAGCAATACTGTTTTGAGTTACTGAAGTATTTGTACGGGTTAAAGCTTTCAATGCCTCATATGGGTTTGGATAAGCTTCTCTACGTAAAATAGTTTGAATAGCTTCTGCAACCACAGCCCAGTTAGCTTCTAAATCTGCTTCGAAAGCATCAGGAGAAAGAATCAACTTATCTAAACCTTTTAATACCGATTTAAATGCAATGATTGAGTGAGCAAAAGGAACACCAATATTTCTCAATACAGTTGAATCTGTAAGATCGCGCTGTAAACGAGAGATAGGTAATTTTGCTGATAAATGCTCATAAGTTGCGTTCGCCAATCCTAAGTTACCTTCGGAATTTTCAAAATCGATAGGGTTCACCTTATGTGGCATAGCCGAAGAACCAACTTCACCTTTTTTGATTCTCTGCTTGAAATAATTCATGGAAATATAAGTCCAGAAATCACGATTCATGTCAATCAAAATGGTATTGATACGTTTGAAATTATCAAAGATCGCACCGATATTATCATAGTTTGAAATTTGAGTTGTATATTCTTCACGCTCCAATTTCAAATACTCATTCACGAATTTGTTTCCAAAAGCTTTCCAATCTATTTCTGGGTAAGCTACGTGATGTGCATTAAAATTACCAGTAGCTCCACCAAACTTAGCAGAACAAGGAACTGATTTCAAAAGATCTAATTGAGTCTTAAGACGATACACGTAAACCATTACTTCCTTACCCAAACGAGTAGGTGAAGCTGGTTGTCCATGAGTACGAGCAAGAAGAGAAATATCTTTCCAGTCGTTTGCCAAACCTTCCAATTTAGCGATTAATTCGTCTAAAAGCGGATAGTAAACATCATGTACTGCATCTCTTAAAGAGTATGGAGTGGCTGTGTTATTGATATCCTGAGATGTCAATCCGAAGTGAATAAATTCTTTATATTCCTGAAGATTTAAAGCATCAAATTTTTCCTTAATAAAGTACTCAACTGCTTTAACATCATGATTTGTTACGCTTTCAATTTCTTTAACCTTTTGCGCATCTTCAACTGTGAAATCGATGTACAAACTACGTAAATCGGCAAATAGATTTTTATCGAAATCTTTTAATTGTGGAAGAGGAATTTCGCACAAAGCGATAAAATATTCAACTTCTACTAAAACTCTGTATCGCACTAAAGCATACTCCGAAAAATACTCTCCCAAAACGGATACCTTATCACGGTAACGTCCATCTACTGGCGAAATTGCTGTTAAACTCTGCATTTCAAAAAAAATTAAATGTCTATAATGGTTATTTAGAAGCACAAAGTTAAAAAAAGCATTGAATTTTATCCGCTATAAGATATTAGATTTCTAAAATGAGATTCAAAACTTAAGATAATTGCTATTTTTGTTAAGTCACTTATTTTAACTTAAGACAGAATCAATGAAATTCATTAAAGATTTTAGCTTTGGTTTGCGAACCTATACAGAAGCAATACAGTATATTTTTAGAAAAAAACTAGCTTGGTTTTTCCTTTTTCCAATTATCCTAAACATTATATTATTTTGGGTTGGGTGGGATTACATTGGTGATTTGGCTCAACAATCTCAAACTTATTTGGAAGGATGGTTAGATTTAGAAAATGCTAAGTTTTGGGGCTCTGCCTTCCTTAAAGCAACCATCGGTGGATTTATTTGGATCATTTTTAAAATACTTTTCTTTCTGATATTCGCTTATTTCGGAGGATAC
>JADGFH010000692.1 GCA_016743925.1 Labilibaculum sp. | reverse complement strand
TATAATTTATTTTTGGTTAATGATATTATACAAATTTCTCTCGTTTCTGCATGTTAATAAGACTCCATAAAATTGAAATAACAGTTCCAATTACAAGCATCATGCGGTTTTGATACAGTACATTTTGCCAAATGCTGTAACTCATGTCGCTGGGTACATCGAATGGATTTAAGAAAATATTCCACTTACTATGCTCTAAGGGTTCTGCCAATATCAGAAATACCAAGCCGATAATAACCATTACCACGGCAGCTCCATTTGCATTTTTAAGTAAAGAAGCCAGCAAAAAGGCTAAACTGGCTAAAAATAAGAGACAATACATTAATTCGTAAACCATATGAAAAACAGATATCCGAATAACGGAAAAGACCGTAATGGAAGACATGAGGCACATGATTAAGAACAATAAGAATATGCTTAAAACGAAACGCACCAAATACACTTTGTAGCGGTAGTTTGGTATTCCAAATATGATTTCGAGCATGCGTGTATCCTTGTCGCTTTGGATATTAAAAATGACAGGATAGAACAAAATAAGAACGCCGGGGAATATTAATGTTCCGTAAATATCTGCCTCTTCAGGACTTGAATCTGTAAATAGCATGATACCTGTTACCATAAAATAGAAGGCAAATGCTGCAATCAGGAAGTAGATGAATTTATTCGCAAAAATGATCTTCACATTATAACGAATAAAGTGGAGTAATAGTATCAGTTGCTCTTTCATTTGTTTGTTTTTTTTACCAAATCCTTTACACTTTATTTTTTGTGTATCCTCTACGAGGAATCATATGTAGTTTACAAGTCTTTTTACAATCCTGTAATCGGTACACGATATTTTTTCCTTTGTGTTCTTTGTGCATTCCTTCGTTTGCCTTCGTGGTTAAGCCTCTTCTTTTTTCGTTCAATAAGCACAAATAGGCATCTTCTAAATTGGCTTTCGTGTTGACCGCTCCATAACCAGGGTTTTCATCGGATAAACAACGAACTCGAATCTGATCCTTATCGCGCATGTGATGAATAATCACGTGATTTGTTTTAAGGATTTCGAACTCTTCGAGCGATACAGTAAGCATCCATACTTTTTTGTCGGCAATACCTGCCATGTGCACTGGCTCACCTAAGTATTTTAGATCTCCTTTTTTCATAACCGCAACGCGATTACACGAGCTGGCTACATCCTCAATAATATGGGTCGAGAAAATAACAATACGATCCTTACTTAGTTCTACCAAAAGGTTTCTGAAACGAATTCGTTCCCGAGGATCGAGACCAGCTGTAGGCTCATCTACCACCAATATTCTAGGCAGGTGAAGAAGAATCTGTGCAATTCCTATTCGCTGTTTCATACCGCCTGAGAAGGAACCAATTTTATTGTCTTTTTGATCGAGCATGTGAACGGCTTTCAACACATATTCTACACGCTCCATTCTTTCTTTATTGTTCTTCAATTTTTTCAGAATACCCATGTAGTTTAGGAAATCCCATGCACTCATGTTTTCGTACATACCGAATTCCTGAGGTAGGTAGCCAATTAAACCTTGCAGTTCTTCTCGTTTTTCGCGTACATCAATACCATTAATGGAAATTTGTCCGTAGCTCTGTTCCAAAATACCGCAAATAATACGCATTAGCGTTGATTTACCAGCACCATTAGGTCCTAACAAACCAAACATACCGTTGTCAATATCGAAGGATACTCCTTTAACCGCTTTAAATGGAACTTTCTTTTTTCCGATTATCGGGATGATTAAAACAAAACGATAGAAGATCTTTCGAATTCCACTAAAGCTACCTTTAATACGATTTACGTTAATTTTCTCACGATAGATCTTATCTGATGATACTTTTATCAGTAAAGCCAAATACCAGAAAACTGCTATGGGTGAAAGTAAACCTATTAGTTCGTATTTCTGATAGAAAAATGCCATTACCAAAAGCGGCATTAACCAGTAAATAATTTTGTGCAGTATGTTGATGAAAACTCTTGCAAACTTATTTCTTTTTTCCTTTTGCTGGTGTTTTTTGTACTCAATAATGGGAGCCATAAAATACAAAAGCATAATTTGGAAAGGAATGGACAAGGCTAGTAGCCAATATTCATTTTCGAGATGGATGTAGATGAAAAAGAAGATGAATGCAACCAATGGCAATTGCCAAATTAAACTTCCAAAATCGCTGATTGTTGAATAGGATTGCTTTAAACCTAGTCGTTCTCTAATTTTAAGACCCGAATTCCATTCTCGGGTAAAACGACCATCCCAGTCGTAAATTTTCACCAAATTTCGGATTTCGATATGCAAGGCTTCTTCTGGAGCAATTAATTCTTCGTTGGCTTTTCGTAAACTGGTCTGAATAAAATAGATACAGGCTGGCACCGTCAAAACCAAAATTAGGAAATCGATAATCTGCCAAATAGCGCTATCTACTTCGGTGTAAATAAAATAAGTTCCGCCCAGCCAAATGGAAGCTTGTAAAGCCTTAATCCATGTTTTTTGGCCTTGTATCCAATCTAAACTTGTGCGCAATCCAGTATACAAGGTTGGGATAAATACCAAGGTAAGAATGGTACTAATGGCAAGTCCACCAATTACGGTAATGGCAAAAGGAACACCAATTTGAGTTACGTATTCTTCACGCCCAAGTGCCAATGGCATTAAGGCTATAATTGTGGTAATTGCAGTAATTAAAATAGGACGAATACGAGCCAATCCGGCCATCATTAATGCTCGGGTTTCTCGATAGCCACGCTTCTGCAATACATTGGAGTAATCAATCATGATAATGCCGTTGTTGACGACAATTCCCAAGAGTATGATTAAGCCGATAAATACGTTGGCATTCATTAAGGAGGTGCCCGTTACAATCAGTGCAATAAGAGACCCAATTGCTGCCATAGGAATGGAGAACATCATTACAATAGGCATGGTAAAGGATTCGAATACCGAAGCCAAAATCATGAAGATTAAAATAATGGCCATTAGAAACAGCATTTTAAAGTCCCCTAAAGTATCTTCTTCATGAACAACTTCCAGCGCAATTCCCGAAGGAATGTTCATGCGTTCAACAAGTTCATCAACCTCAACACGAGCGGCCGTTAATAGATCTTTTTCATCGTTTATTTCTGCAATAAATTGATATTCAACTTCGAGTTGTTTCTCTTGATTGGTACGTTTAATTGTCGATAAACCATCGGTGAAATTTAAATTACTAATGTTTTGTAATTCGAATTCAGCTCCTTGCGTTCCTTTAACGCTTAGCTCACGCAGATCTTTTGCATCTCTTGTTTCTTGTTCGGTATCGCCAAGTGTTTTAATAATGATATCGTACTCATCGGTACCTTGTTTGAATTTTACACCACTCGAAAATTCTTTCTGAAAGGAGTTTAATTCAGACAAGACAGAGGTAACAGGAATATCATAAATTGCCATGATCTGCTTGTCGAGCTCCAAGACTAGTTCTGGACGTTTGCTTGGTATTTTAACAGACACATTTTGAATGGCGGTAAGTTGTCCTAAGTAGTATTCTAAATCGCGTGATAGGTCCAGCATTTTATCAAAGTCCTGTCCTTTTATAACTAACTTCTCCTTTTGGGTTCCAATACCTAGCATTTCCA
>JADGFH010000691.1 GCA_016743925.1 Labilibaculum sp. | reverse complement strand
TTCAAAAAGCATGAATCAAACTGTGGAAGTAGTTGTGGATCTTGTGATTTTAAAAATGAATTGAGAAAACGCGGTATTCCTCTCAAAGGAATTAAAAACATCAACAACTTAACATATGTGAAAAATTAACAAATACAGAGATTCTTATACATAAAGGCGAAATGAAAATTTAGAAAAACATAAATAAAAAAGACAGCTTTACAGCTGCCTTTTTACTTTATCTTATCTATCTTGATTATGCGCCTAAAGTGGCAACCATAACCGCCTTAATTGTATGCAATCTATTCTCAGCCTCGTCAAATACAATAGAAGCAGGAGATTCAAATACATCTTCTGTAACTTCTACTCCGTCCATTCCAAACTTCTGAAATACCTCTTCACCAACTTTAGTTTGTCTGTTGTGATAAGCAGGAAGACAATGCATAAATTTACATGAAGCATTTTCAGTCATCCCCATAGTTTCCTTATTGATTTGGAATGGCTTAAGAATTTCAATTCTTTCTTTCCATACCTCATCTGGCTCACCCATAGATACCCAAACATCAGTATATAAGAAATCACAACCTTTAACACCTTCTTTAGTATTATCAGTAATTGTAATTTTAGCACCCGTTTCTTTAGCAATCTCAAGACATTGAGCAACTAATTCTTCTTCTGGTTGTAAGTTAGCAGGACCAACAATTCTTACATCCATACCCATCTTAGCAGCACCTACCATTAGCGAGTTAGCCATATTGTTACGTGCATCACCTAAATATGCAAATGACATTTGATTCAAAGGCTTATCTGAATGCTCCAACATTGTAAGGAAATCAGCTAAAATTTGAGTTGGATGAAACTCATCTGTTAAACCATTCCACACTGGAACGCCTGCAAATTTGCCTAACTCCTCAACAATAGCTTGACCATATCCACGATACTCAATACCATCATACATTCGTCCTAACACACGTGCTGTATCAGCCATAGACTCTTTAACTCCAATTTGAGAACCTGAAGGTCCTAAATAAGTTACGTGAGCTCCTTGATCGTAAGCAGCAGCCTCGAAAGCACAACGGGTACGAGTTGATGATTTTTCAAAAATCAAAGCGATATTCTTTCCCTTTAACGTTTGAACTTCAGTTCCCGCATATTTTGCTCTTTTTAAATCTCTTGCAAGATCTAACATGTACTGCATTTCCTTTGGAGTAAAATCCAATAATTTCAGAAAATTTCTGTTTCTTAAATTAAAAGCCATGGTATATATATTTTTTATTGATTACGATTACAAAAGTAATTTTAATCCGATATTTATAATAATATTATTCAATCAACTATTGAGAATTTTTACTAATCCTCGTATTCCATTGTTATTTTAGTTCCGTAAGATCTATCTTCCAGCTTAGTAGCTTCTGTCACAACAGATTTACCACCACCGTTTTCGATAAAACTCAAACAAGCACGAATCTTAGGAGCCATAGACCCTTCAGCAAATGTACCATCTTTTAGATAATCCATTGTGTCCGCATGATTCAAAAACTCTAATTTTTGCTCATTAGGACCTTTAAAATCCTTATAAACAAAAGAAACATCAGTTAATATATAGAATTCATCTGCTTTAATACGAGCACCAATCAGTGCAGAAGCAAGATCTTTATCTATTACAGCTTCAACTGGGCAAAGATTTCCTTGTTCATCTTCACAAACAGGAACACCACCACCACCAACAGTGATTACAATGTTTCCTTGACGTGCTAAATCTTCAATAACCTTTTCATTCATCACTCGAATAGGCTTTGGCGAAGGAACAACTCTTCTCCATCCTCCATCTGCTTTTACCTCTTCTTTAAAAATCCACCCCTTATCAGCAATTAAGTTATCAGCTTCTTCTCTCGAATAAATTTTACCGACACGCTTAATTGGATTTGCAAAAGCTGGGTCATTCTTATCAACCACCACTTGAGTAACCAATGTTACAACATCTTTCTGAATACCATGTTTTTTCAAGACGTTACGCAAGTTACGCTCAATCATATAACCAATTCCACCCTGAGAATCAGCCACATCAATATCTAATGGCATTTGAGGAATATTATAAAGTTGCTCACCTGCATCGTTTCTCATTAAGATATTTCCTACCTGAGGTCCATTACCATGAGCAATAATAACATCATATCCTTCTTTTACAAGAAAAATAAGATTTTCAAGAGTATCGATCGTATTTTGCGTCTGCTCTTCTACAGTCCCCATCTGATTCCCCCTTAACAAGGCATTTCCGCCTAATGCTACAACTGCTAATTTATTCATTACGTTTTGATTTATGTTTGTTATTATACTTTGCAAATCTAAAAAAAATAACAACAAAACAAACGAATTAATCTTTTTTTAATTTTTTTTCACTTCCTGTTATTCAGCACGTTACGCAATTTATTTTTTACTGTTCACTAACTACAAGCATAAATACATGAAATTCAAAGTAAAAAACACCTTTAAGAACACTCGTTTGCACAAATCAATTAAACAATGCCATTATGTTCATTTATTATAAAAATCACCTCCAACTAAAATGACATTATCAACATTAACTTTATTCTGAAATTTTAATTTCACAAAACACAGAACTTAAGGAAAGTACAATAAAATTCCCACGCATCGCTTTTGTATGAATTTATTTATTTTTTCAGCTTATTTTGTAAAAAAATCCCTTAATTTATAATAAGATGATGTATTTTTATAGCGTATTCTATAATGTTTTTCTATTTTTAGAGAATCAGATTTACTGAACAATTAATCCACATTCTATCTGATCTGTACTTTGTATAAGCAAAATACAGAATCAAAACTCTCTTTGTATGAAGCAAGGCTTATTAATTATTCTAGTATTATTTCTTTCTTGGAGTTGCAAGACAAGCTCTGAATCGAGTAATAAAATATCAGAAGGAATTATTACCTACAATGTGAGTTATTTTTCTTCAGAAAAAGATAATCCCATAATTGCTCTTCTACCCAATAAAGTTGAATTAAGATTTAAAGACAATAACATTTGCTTAATATCAGAAGGTTACCTTGGTTTTTTCAGCACAAAATTCGTATCAAAATACAAAAATGACAATAGTAACATTCTTTTAAAAGTATTGAGTAATAAGCTCAATTATGAATTTCCTAAAGATGAGATTGCTTTTCTTTACAATCAACTTCCACCAAGTAAAATAGAATATACTGATTCAATTAAAATAATTGCTGGATATAATTGTAAGCAGGCAATTATCCGAGTACAGGACCAAAAAGCTACTCAAATTAGCCTTTATTACACATCGGAAATTGCATTAAAAGCTCCAAATAGAAATACTCCTTTATACAAAATACCAGGAGTATTAATGGAATTTGAAACAACTATGAATCAAGTTAAGACTAAATTCACAGCTCAATCTATAAGTCTGAACAAGGTAAGCGATGAAGACTTTAATATTCCAGAAGATTACGTTCTCTCAGATCTTAAAACATTAAAAAAATACATTGTTGATTTCAACTGATAATCATTTACTTTTAAACTTATCTTTTCAGAACCAAATATTACTCTGGTTTTAAATGCCATTTTTATTACTTTTACATAAATTCTCAGACAGTAAGAATATTGT
>JADGFH010000690.1 GCA_016743925.1 Labilibaculum sp. | reverse complement strand
CAAACTCGATAAACTATTTGGACAGGCTGGTTCAATATTAGGATGGGGAGTCATGCTTGTAGGGATTTTCACATCAATATTACCACTTAGTATACTCCTACTATTAATCGGATCGTTTATGGCATTTTCCTATTCAGGAATATACCTCGATCATGATGATGACAAATATAAATTTTACTACGCCTATTTTGGAGTATTCAAATCTGGTTCTTGGAGAAGTTTACAAACCATCGATCGCGTCGCTGGTATTTCTCCTATCATGCATCGAAATTCTTATGAGCATACGAAAAAGAAAATGCAATTGATTATGGACGATTGCTTTGTGGTCCTATTTGTTAAAAATCGAAATCGTAAAATACCTTTTAAAAGGTGCAAAGATTTACTTGAAGCAAAACTAGAAGCTAAAAAAATTGGTCAATTATTAAACTTAAATGTAATCCAATAAATTCAATTAGCCATTGATATTCAAAACCTATCACATAAAAAAAGGAAGCTCAAATTTGAGCTTCCTTTCCTATTTATATTTATTTGTTCCTTAGAACATATAATCCCAAACTGGCAATTTAATTGGAGCTGATTTTAAAGCTTTCTGTGCTTTTTCATCCAAGTAATTCTTATTAATTACCACACGAAACATGTATTCTGAAAACCATTCGTCTGTGAAAGTCAAATAGCCATTGTGTCCTGAAGTAGAACCCCAAGAATTCTCAAATTCCCACTTCACTGGTTTTTCATTCTCATCAACATCAACACCAATTAAGGCCATAGCATGAGAAGAACCAGATTGACGAGTTAAAATACGAACTGTTTTATCCATATCGAATTCAACGCCCACTAAAGAAGCATAATCGTAAGTATTTACATCCATTACACCTGCTTTTCTGTTGTGTTGCTTTCCAACATCGCAAGATGCATACATTGCCTCATTGTTCTTAATCGAAGCCATCGCAAATTTCTTGATCTCATCGTTCGGAAGATTTAAATACGTCCAGTTGATTCCTTCAGAAACATTACGGTAATTCTTAATCTCATAAACTTTATAATATTCACGAGTTGGATCATTCATGATCATCACTAATTCTGTTTTTGCAAAATCAGGATTAATTTCAGCTAAAAATTCTTGTGGTGTATATTCTTTGCTTGCGCTGATATTTCCATCTGCATCCTTATATCTCCAAGAAAAATTAACTGGAGGCTCACCTAAACAAAGAGCCAACACTCTATAAACAGATTTTAAAGCAACTACTTTCGCAGCTTTCACTTCTTTTGCAGAAGCTTTATCAGCAACTAATTTTCGAAGCTTGTATCCTTCGCCTCTTAATTTCTCTTTTAACAAGCTATTTATTTCACGTGTCTTGTTACTCACTTTTGTTTCCGGCATTACTTCTGCAGGAACTACACCATATTTCTTAGCGATATTAAAGAAAGAGTTCCAAACACCACCATCATCAATAGGACCTTTAAAGTAAAGCACTACTTCACGATCATCCATATCACGATCGGCAGTTGCAATTACATTCTCCATGAACAAATTCGATTTTTCGAATAGGTCCCAGAAATAATTGTAATTGTGTGAAAAATCAAATGAATTCAAGTTGAATTTATTCATCACTTCCGGACGAATCGTATTCATTGAGGTAAACATCCAACATCTTCCTGAACTTTCTTGATTTGTGATTCCTTTTACCTCTACTCTATATTTAAAAAAGTGATCTGTTTTTCCAATCTTACTTCTGTTTAGAGAAAGTTCTCTAATGCTTTCCGAATTGGTTATCGCATTCTGAATTGCTGTATTTGATGCATCCAGAGAAAAACTAGATCGAATATCGTTTAACATTTTAGCATCTACGGTTCCCTTGTTTTGACCAAAAGACATTCCGCAAAATGCCAAAGCCATAACAGGTACCAATAAAAATTTCTTCATCTGTTTTGTTTTAGTAGGTTGTTGTTCCAAAATTATTCTCACAAACTTAAATAATCTGATTCAATATCACAGTTATTTCCAAAAGAAAAGCCATCCTATCGGATGGCTTTTATATCAAATTATTTTATTTCTCTTAGATGTGAATCACCTCATCGTAAGCAGCAGCAGCAGCTTCCATAATAGCTTCTGACATGGTTGGGTGAGGATGAATTGCTTTAATCAATTCATGCCCTGTAGTTTCTAGCTTACGTGCAGTAACCAATTCTGCAATCATTTCTGTTACGTTTGCACCTACCATATGAGCACCAAGTAATTCTCCGTACTTCGCATCAAAAATCAATTTTACAAAACCTTCATTTGCACCTGCAGCACTTGCCTTACCTGATGCAGAGAATGGGAATTTACCAACTTTTAATTCGTAACCAGCTTCTTTAGCCGCTTTCTCGGTTAATCCCATTGAAGCAACTTCAGGAACAGTATAAGTACATCCCGGAATTGTTGTATAATCGATTGGATCAACTTTCATTCCAGCGATCTTCTCAACACAACAAATACCTTCTGCAGAAGCAACGTGTGCCAATGCTGGACCTTTCACAATATCACCTATTGCATAAACACCTTCAACATTGGTTCTGAAATACTCATCAACAAGAACTTTTCCGTTTTCCGTTTCTACACCAACTTCTTCTAATCCGATATTCTCTGTATTAGGAGAGATTCCAACAGCAGAAAGGACAACTTCACATTCGTGAACTTCCATTACCCCTTTCTTGTTTTTGATATTTACTTTCAAATCTCCATCAGATCCTTCTACTGATTCAACAGTAGAGTTTGTCATGACTTTAATTTTATTTTTCTTGAAAGAACGTCCCATTTGCTTAGACACTTCTTCATCTTCTACAGGAAGAATATTAGGCAAGAATTCTACCAAAGTAACTTTTGTTCCCATTGTTGAATAGAAGTAGGCAAACTCAGATCCAATTGCACCAGAACCTACTACAATCATCGATTTTGGCAATTTCTCTAAGGTTAACGCCTTACGGTACCCAATAATATTTTTACCATCCTGAGGAAGATTTGGCAATTCGCGAGAGCGAGCTCCTGTAGCCAAAATAATGTTCTTTGCTTCGTATGTAGACTTACTTCCATCTTCAGCAGTAACTTCTACCGTTTTGTTTCCAGCAAGTTTTCCAAAACCATTAATCACCTCAACTTTATTCTTTTTAAGAAGATATTGAATTCCTCCACTCATCTTCTCGGCTACTCCACGACTACGAGCTACAACCTTATCAAAATCAGGCTTTACTTCACCTTCAATTGTTAATCCGTAATCTCCAGCATGTTTCATATATTCAAAAACCTGAGCCGATTTCAGCAAAGATTTTGTTGGGATACATCCCCAGTTCAAACAAATTCCACCCAATTCAGCACGTTCAACAACTGCTACATTCAAACCTAATTGAGCAGCACGAATGGCTGCTACGTAACCACCTGGGCCACTTCCTACTACTATTAAATCGTAACTCATTTTTATTTTGTTGTTTATATTTGTACAAGTATCTTTTTACTAATTTAAATCTTCTTTTTTAATTATCCTTCATCTAATTTCCTAATGAAGCATTTGTCCTTCTTTTCATCGAAATCATTATCAATTGAGTAATTTTTGCAATAATAAAGAGAATCACAAATGAAA
>JADGFH010000689.1 GCA_016743925.1 Labilibaculum sp. | reverse complement strand
GTTTAATTCTTTGTTATGAGCTATTAATCGATTCTCGTTTCGTTGTCGCTTTACTTTTGCATAAATAATAATGAGTACCAGAAGAATAAAGAATGCAATTAAACTAATGATACTAAATTTGTGTTTTGATAAAAAAGAGGGCGGTCGGTTAATAATTAAACTGTTTTCGGGAAGTTGTTTCGCTTCAATCCCAAAACGTTTCATCTGATTGAAATCGTATTGAAAACTATTGTATCCTTCAGTAACAATCGGAATGGAGTTAACATCAATGCCATCGGTTATTTTAACTGCTAATTCTGCGGCCAATTTTCCTTGCTTAAAACCACTTGTTAGCATTCCGCCAACAATTCCTTCATTAAAATAAAATTCCCACGAACTGTAAATTGGCAATTTGGTTGCCTCTCTAATAATTTCAATATTTTCCTGATATGAAATGTAGTCTCCGTCCTGATCTTTACTGAAATTGATCAGTAAAATTATATTTGAATCATCCAGTTTTTTAACCTTTTCTACCAATTTGGTAATGGATAGGTTTTCTAAAAATACCAGCTTAACATCGGTTTTTAGCTCGGGCCAGAAGGAAATGATATGATTTCGGTTAATAATTGCAGAGGTGGTAATGTTATCGTTGATTACAACCAGATTTTTCGCTTTTGGGTGCAATTTTAAAGCTTGCTCGATGGTTTGCTTAAAATCGATGTATTCCGTAACACCAGTTATATCTGTCATTCCCTTAATCAGGCTATCCTCAAACTGATCGATAGAACAAAATACAATGGGAATATCTTTAAAAAATTCTTGTTGGTAGTCGCGGGTAAAATAAAGGGCGTTATTGTCTGAAGCAATTACAACAGAGTAGGGAACACCCTTGTGTTTTAGGCGGTATAATTTTACAAATTCATCCAGGTATTCTTCATCGTACCTGCGTTTGGTATCCATGTACTCAAACTGTATTTCAATGTTTTCATTTTTACTAAGAACAGATAATAATCCTTTCGTGATGTTATCTGTCCAATTTAATCCTTGATGGTAAGAATGAAGAATGAGTACCTTTTGTTTTCTCGCAGATGCACTTATAGAGAAAGTAAGTAGAAGAAATAGAAAAATACAGAGTGCTTTGTTAAATTGATTTTTCATACTTATTGCTTGCCTAACTTTTTATAAAGTGATTGCACCATTTATAAGATACAAATTGATAAGAAATATTTATTTAGTGCGTACTAATCTATTTCTATAATCTTGTTTTTTACTGCATACATAACAAGAGAGGTTGAGTTTTTACAAGCTGTTTTACTTAGCAGGTTAGAGCGATGACGATCAACGGTTCTTTGGCTGATAAATAATTCTTCGGCTATTTCTGCATTACTATAGCCATCACAAATTAGCTTTAAAACTTCCAATTCTCGTTGCGATAGTTTTACGGTTTCTGTTTTTAGCTTCTGAAGTCGCTTCTGATCTAGAATATCAACCAATAGTTCTTGTGAGAAATAGCTTTTCCCAGCCATAACAGCTTCTAAGGCAGAAATAAGTTCGCCAGCATCAGAGTTTTTAAGAAGAAAACCTTTTACGCCAGCTTCCAACATTTGGTCGTAGTATGCTTCTTCTCCGTGCATCGAAAGAACAATTACTTTCATGTCTGGATATTTTTTTAAGGCTTCGCGAGTGGCTTCAATTCCATTCATTTCGGGCATGTTGATATCCATTAATACAATATCAATTTGTACATTTTCGGCCATTTCCAAAAATTCCTTCCCATTCGAAGCTTCTCCTACTATTTCGATTTTGGGTACGTTATTTAGAAGAAAACGCAAACCACTTCTAAACATTTTGTGGTCATCTACAATCATTATTTTGTACTCACTCATGCTCTTCTTTTTTATAAGTTAATTTCAACTAATGCCATCATTCCACCTCTTTTCGGATTGCTTTTTATCTTATGAGAACCGTTTAAAGAACGAATTCTACTCAACACATTATACAATCCCATACCGCTCGATGTTCCTGCATTAATTTCTTTAGCATCAAAACCAATTCCATCATCAATATAAATAAGAGAAATTAGATTTCCTTCACGGGATAAATTTATTTCAATATTAGTAGCTTTTGCGTGCTTTATGGTGTTGTTAATTAGTTCATTTACAACTCTAAAGATAACCACTTCAACCTGTTCATTGATTCTTTCTTCCATGTGCTCAGCATAAAAACTGATACTAATGGTTTGCGAAAGGTTAATTTTATTCGTGAACGATTGAATGGCTTTTTCCAAACCAAAATCATTCAAGATATGAGGACTTAAGTTATTTGATATTTCTTTAATGCTTACCAATGCTTCATTTACTGCATCAACCGAAGCCTTAATTATTTGCTCTTTTTCAATAGCAGAATCAAATTTACCTAAAGAGGACAGGTACAGGTTGATACTGGAAAGCAACGGGCCAATGGAATCGTGCAAATCAGTAGCAAATCTTTTGCGTTCGCTTTCTTCAGTATTGATAACCGCATTCAAAATTTTTCGTTCTGTTTCTTGTCTTATGCTGATATCATTAATTACAGATAAGATCAGTTTACTGTCTTGTAATTCGATTAAACTAAGGTGAATTTCAACAGGAAAATTGCTTCCATCTTTTCTTTTTTGCAAAGATTCAAAAGAAAGAGATGGGGTAGAAGTAGTTAATTTTCGCCAATAAGTATGCAGTGCAGAACTGCTATGGTTTAGATCAATTTCACTGTAATTTAGTTGAAGAATCTCCCTTGTAGAATAACCTAGCCAGTTGCAAGCAGCTGAATTAGCATCTAAAATTTTACCCGTTGTATCGTAAATTAAAATTCCATCGGATGCCTGCTCAATTAAAGATTTCCATCTTTTTTCAGATACACGTAATTTACGTTCTTCTGCTTTAATTTTGGCTTCGGCTTCTTTTCGTTCTGTTATATTTATTAGTGTTCCTACAATATTTTTAGGCTTGCCTTCTTCAGTGTAATCTAGTATTTTGCCTTTTGCTTTGAACCACATCCATTCATTTTTTTTCGTACAGATTCGAAATTCTGTAATGAACAAAAGGCTATGTCCCATTTTATTTTTTTTGTGCTTTTGTTTGATCAGCATTAGATCTTCCGGATGAATCAGCTTGCAAAGCAATTCTTTTGTATCGACTGCAGTAACTGAATTGTATCCAAGCTTATCCCAAATAATCTTGCTAATGTATACTTGTTCATTTTCAAAATTGTGCTCCCAAACCCCATCCGAGTTAGCATCGAGCATCCGCAAAAGTCTTTTTCTACTGCTTTTTAATTCTAAATTTGCTTCCTCTAAATTTTCGGTTCGCTCTTTTACCAACTCTAATAAATTATGTCGGTGATCTTCTAATTCCGTATTTTGTTTTAGAATTTGCTCCGTTTGCAATTCTAGTTTCTCATTTGCAAATACAACTTCCTTGGTTCTTTCAGCTACTCTGCGGTCCAATTCTTCATTCTCCTGTATCAATTTTTTCTCATTTCGCTGAATTCTTATTTTTGAATATCTAAAAATGATAAGCATGATAAGAACAACCATTATTATAACTAACAATGAGGTTTGATATTGACGGATAATAGATGGCGGTTGATTGCTAATAATAC